>NZ_JBRCWE010000066.1:0-65000 GCF_053497555.1 Raineya sp.
AAGCGAGGATTTTCATATCTTGAATGTAAAAGAAGAGGATTTTCCTGAAAAATATCGTCCGATTATACGAAGATTGCAAGCGGCGGCACAAGAAAAAACATTACGCAACAAAATGATTGCCGAAGATGATTATCTGACTGAAATGAACGAATACGAAGAGGAAATCAACGAGTTAGAGAAAAAAGTAGCAAGCATTGAGGAGGAAAAGCAGAAATTACAACTTGAAAAAGAAGCTCAAAAGCTTCTTGCAGAGCAAGAACGTCAAAAGGCTGAACAAGAACGTCAGAAAGCCGAGCAGGAACGTCAAAAGGCTGAAAAACTGGAACAAGAAAAAGTGCAAACCATTCGCCTAATGATAGAAATGGGTATCCCTTTGAAAACTATTCAAGAAAAACTCAATATCAACGAGGAATTTTTACGAAAAAATAATCTGATAAACTAAACTCAATACACACAAACTATGGAAGTTGTTGCTGATTTATTAAAAATTACGCTCCCCGCAAGCCTTGTTCTTTTAGGAATGTATCTAACGGCTCGCAATTTTTTAGAAAAAGAATTTGAACGCCGTTTGGCTGAAATCAAGCTCAAAAATACTGAAACTATCACAACTATCCGCTTGCAGGCTTATGAACGTATGTGCCTTTTTTTAGAAAGAATTAGCCCCGAAAATATGCTTACTCGCCTGCAAGTTTCACAATTCACTTCCGAGGAACTCCAACAAATTCTTTTACACGAAATACGCAACGAATTTGCTCACAATTTCTCACAACAGATGTATATGAGCAATGAAGCTTGGAATATGGTACAGACTGCCAGAGAAGAGATTGTTTCGCTCATCAACAATTCTGCCGCACAAGTAGCCCCCGAAAGCAATGCTTTGGAACTGGCTAAAAAAATTTTAGAAAACGCCAATAACTACGACATTCGCCCTACAATTGCGGCTATTGGCTTTCTAAAAAATGAACTGAAACAATTTTTTAGTTGATTGGGAAGGCAAAATTTATCTACTACCAAACAATGCACTTCCAATTCGCACCATTGTAGAGCCTTCGGCAATGGCAATCGGATAGTCGCCGCTCATACCCATTGATAGCTCTTGGAAGTCAAGATTAAAATCTTGGTACTTTTGCTTGCAATACCGAAAAAACTCCGCCAAGCCTCTGAACTCTCTGCGTACTTGCTCGGTATTCTCTGTAAAAGTTGCCATTCCCATTAAACCTTTTATGCAAATATTTTTTAGTGCTTTTAGAGCTGTATTTTGCAAAAGACTTTCAGCTTCTTCGTAACTTAAACCAAATTTGGTTTCCTCTTGGGCAATATGAATTTGTAGGAGGCAGTTGATTGTTCTGTTGTGTTTTTGGGCGTGCTTATTGATTTCCTGCAATAATTTCAGGCTATCCACAGAGTGTATCAGATAAACAAAAGGAGCAATGTACTTAACTTTGTTGCTTTGTAAATGCCCTATCAAATGCCAACGGACATCTTGGGGCAAGTGCGGTTGCTTTTCGCACATTTCTTGCACTTTATTCTCGCCAAAATCTCTTACTCCTGCATTGTAAGCCTCTTGCAAATCACTAATAGGCTTTGTTTTGCTAACTGCTATCAAATGCACGTTTCCGAGTTCTTGCAATATTTTTTGATAATTTTCAAGCTCAAACATTGTACTTTTCAAATTTTATTTTGCACTTTTCAAATTTTTGCAATTTTTCTTGGAAAATTCAAAGCAAATCTACATATTTGAGGGCAAAACAAACAAAATATTTTTACGCTTATGGCAATTCTTGGTACTCTCCTCAAAAAAGGCATCAAACTACGCAAAAGCATAGAGCAGGAAAACAAATCTCCTTTCATTTTGCAGAAAAAAGAACTGCTCAAGTTGCTTACCAATGCCGAAAGCACTGCTTTTGGCAAAACTTACAACTTCAATAAAATCATTGATGCTATTCAGAAAAACGCCAAAAACGATAGAAAGTTTTACGAACTATTCAAAGAGCAAGTTCCTACTTTCAATTACAACAAAATCTATAACGAATGGTGGCACAAAGCCCGCGATGGAGAAAAAGATGTTTGTTGGCGAGGACAAATCAAGTATTTTGCTTTAAGTTCGGGAACTTCCGAAGCCTCCAGCAAATATATTCCTATCACCAAAGAAATGATAAAAGCTATTCGCAAAACAAGTATTCGCCAGATACTTTCACTTGCTCACTATCCCGAACTTCCACCCAAATTGTATGAAGGAGGTATTTTGATGCTTGGCGGTAGTACCCACCTCAATTACAACGGCACTTATTTTTCGGGCGATTTGAGTGGTATTACTGCTTCTAAAATTCCTTTTTGGTTTCAGCACTTTTACAAACCGGGCAGAAAAATTGCTAAAAAAAGCAATTGGGGAGAAAAATTAGACGAGATTGTTCTCAAAGCCCCCAAATGGGATATTACCATAGTAGCGGGGGTTCCTGCTTGGATACAAATTCTTTTTGAAAAAATCATTGCTCATTATGGCGTAAAAACCATTCACGATATTTGGCCTAACCTCACCATTTACGTACACGGAGGCGTAGCTTTTGAGCCTTACAAAAATAGTTTCAACAAACTGCTCGCCAAGCCTCTGGTGTATATGGAAACTTATCTTGCTTCCGAAGGGTTTATCGCTTATCAGGCTCGCCCACAAGGTGAGTTGCAATTAGTGCTCAACAATGGTATCTTTTTAGAGTTTGTACCCTTCAACGATAAAAATTTTGATGATAATGGCGAAATGATTGAAAAACCTGAAACCTTGCTCATTGATGAAATTGAGGAGGGAAAGGAATACGCAATCCTACTTTCTACTTGTGCTGGGGCTTGGCGTTATCTTATTGGCGATACTGTGAAACTTGTAGATAAAAAACTCTCTGAAATTGTAATTACAGGCAGAACCAAGCATTTTTTAAGCCTTTGTGGCGAGCATCTTTCTGTGGATAATATGAACAAAGCTATTGAAAGTGTTGCTGATGAAATGGGTTTCACGGTGAAAGAATTTACCGTAGCAGGCGTCAAGTACGATACTCTTTTTGCTCATCGTTGGTATATTGGCATTGATGAGCCTATCAACAGCGAGGAGCTTAAAATACGCTTGGATAATAAACTCTGTGAGTTAAACGACGACTACAAAGTAGAACGCAGTGCCGCCCTCAAAGAAATATTCGTACATACCCTACCCACACACCTATTCTATGATTGGATGCGTTCCAAAGGCAAAGAAGGCGGTCAAACTAAATTTCCACGCGTAATGAAAGGAAAAATTTTAGAAGATTGGGAAAATTTCATCAAACAAAAAGGCTTTGTAAATGTTTGAAAATAAAGAAGTAAAAAGTTGAGGATAGGGAGTTCAAAAGAATTATTCTAAATGTTTGAAGTTCAGAGGTTTAATGATACAAAAAACTTTCAAACTTCAAACGCTCTACCCTCAAACTTCTCAATTAAACTATCTGTGTGCTTATTATGGAACATAAAGTTTGTGTAATTGGTGCAGGCTCCAGTGGTATTGTAGCCTGCAAAGTATTACAAGAAAATAATATCCCCTTCGATTGCTACGAAAAAGGTTCGGGTATTGGAGGAAATTGGCGTTATATGAACGATAACGGAA
The DNA here is from genome assembly GCF_053497555.1 of Raineya sp. Taxonomy (NCBI): domain Bacteria; kingdom Pseudomonadati; phylum Bacteroidota; class Cytophagia; order Cytophagales; family Raineyaceae; genus Raineya; species Raineya sp. The sequence goes on from NZ_JBRCWE010000066.1 coordinate 3,626, forward strand.
TGTCCTCCTCGTATCGTTCTTTGCATATCAATACTTCTAAAAAAGTAATGGCATACTCCGATTTTCCTATGCCCGAAAATTATCCCGATTACCCAAGCCATTACCAAATTATGGAGTATTTTGAAAGCTATGTCAATCATTTTGGGTTTAGGGATAAAATTCGTTTCAAAACGGGGGTGGAACGAGTAGAAAAGCTACCCAACGGCTTGTATGAAGTAACTTTGGATAATGGCGAAAAGAAAACCTATACAGCCGTAATGGTTGCCAGCGGGCATCATTGGAAACCTCGCTATCCTAATTTTGAGGGAGAGTTTAATGGATTAGTTCTCCATTCTCACGATTACAAAACACCCGATATTTTTTTAGGGAATAAAAATGTGGTAGTAGTAGGTTTTGGCAATTCGGCAGTAGATATTGCTTGCGAGGCGGCTCGTACCAGCACAGGCAAAGTGATGATTTCTACCCGAAGTGGTGCATACGTTTTGCCCAAATATATTCTTGGCAAACCTTTTGATACGCTCAACAAATACAGCGTAGAATGGCTACCAATGTGGTTCAAGAGAGGTTTGCTTTCATTTTGTTTGTGGGTAGCTCGTGGCAAACAAGAAAATTATGGCATTCCCAAGCCCAAACGCCCTCTACTTTCCGAACACCCAACTATTTCGCAAGATTTATTTTCGCTTGCAGGGCACGGCAAAGTCCATATCAAACCCAACATTCAAAAATTAGCAGGCGATAATATTATTTTTGAAGACGGCTCGCAAGAAAAAGCAGATGTACTTATCTATGCCACAGGCTATAAAATTGCTTTTCCTTTCTTTGATAAGAATTTCCTCAATGCCGAAGAAACCAACGAAGTTTCTTTATACAAGCACGTTATTCACCCCGAACATAACAATCTGTTTTTTATTGGTTTGGTACAACCTCTTGGAGCAATTATGCCCCTTGCTGAAGTACAATCGGAGTGGGTAGCACGTATTCTGAAAGGTAAAAGCAAACTGCCTTCCAAAGAGGCAATGCTTGCCGATATTGAAGGATACAAAGAAAAACTACGCAAACGCTATAAAGCCTCTCCCCGCCATACGATACAAGTTGATTTCTACCCTTACAAAAATATGATTAAGCGTTTGTAAGGATAAAAAGCAAAAGGCGACAACATAAATTTTGATGTTGTCGCCTTTTTAAGACTTATGTTTTTTAGAAATAAAAATCTGTTCGTTTGTTTTCTTTTTTATCTTTCTCCACTTTCTTGATAGCCCCTTTTCTATCTATTTGGTAAATCTCTTTTTGCTCATCGCTTGTTACGGTACTTATTTGCAAATCTTTGTTGATTGAAGCCTGCTTTCTGTAATCTCCCATAAATAAACTCGCAACTTCTAACTCATCAATAATATCTCCATTAGGAGCATACGTTGTGAGCAAAAAATTAGTAGGTAGGTAGCCAGAGTAATTTTCTTCAAATTCTCCTCTATAACCCAAATCAACCGCAGCGTATATGACCGCCGCAAAATCTTTGTTTTCTGCAATTTTAGCCACGTAATAACCTTTTATTTCGCGAGGAACACGACTAAATTCGCCCTCATGGATACGAGGAGCAAATCTAACATATCTTTCATCAATTTGTTTGGTTTCTTTCCACTCTGGCTGGTTGGTAATTTTCAAGAAATTCATTGTTTTTTCATCTACGACAAAAGGAAACCTTGCAGGGGCAAAGCCTTTCAAAAACTCCTTCAAACTTTCAGAGTAGTTATCTGCTTTATCAATATTATCAATGCGAACTTCCGAAGCGGCAACTTTTATCACATTAGGAGCACTTATTTCAGTGCTTTCCTGAACTCTCTTTTGGCTTGCAATAAGCACCAAACCTCCCATTGCTACCAAAAAGGCAACCAACAAACGAACGTTTTTCATAAAAAGCGATTTTAAGATACAAACAAATGTAAGCAATTTCTGTGCAAAAATCAAAAAATATAGAAAAAATAATTGTTTAAGTCTAATTTGTAGCATAGAAACAGGAAACAAGAAGCAGGATTTAGGACATTGGATATTTGGATAGAGTAAAACTTTCAAGTCAAATTTTGAACCTTTGAACGAAAATAATTACCAAAAAACCTGAAAATCAAAGACAAGAAACAGGACTTTTTCATTATGAAGTACCTCCTAATACCCTACTGCTGTATCGTCTTTACGCGAATCTGCTCCTCCCTCCCACTTGCCATTTTTCAATTTTCTTATACCATTCACTCGCCCTATGGTATTGCGAGTTTGAAAGCGATAGCCTAACTGCTCAAGTTCTTGGATAAGTTTTGCTTCAAAGCCATTTTTTTCTACATAAACTACATCAGGTTGCCACTGATGATGAAAACGAGGCATATCCATCGCCTCTTGCAGGGACATTTCAAACTCTACTACATTCAAAAAAACTTGTAATACCGAGGTAGGAATGGTAGTACCTCCGGGCGTGCCAAGAGCAAATAAAAATTTACCATTTTTTTCAACAATCGTAGGAGTCATTGAACTCAACATTCTTTTTTGGGGTGCAATGGCATTGGCTTTTCCTCCAATCGCCCCATACAAATTCGGAAAACCTGCTTTAATGCTAAAATCGTCCATTTCATTATTCAAAAAGAAGCCCGCCCCTTTTACCATAACTTTTGAGCCATAAGCCCCATTGAGCGTAGTAGTTACACAAACTACATTTCCCCATTTATCGGCAATAGTGTAGTGTGTAGTTTCCTCACTTTCAGGAATATTGCCTGCGGTAATGCTTTCAGATTTTCCTGCCTTTTCAAAACTAAAATCTTTCATTCGGTTTTGAAGGTAATTTTTATCCAAAAGTTTTTGCAAAGGAACTTTGTAAAAATCGGGGTCAGCAATGTGCATAGCTCTATCTGCATAAAAACGCCTTTCTGCTTCAATAATCACCTGCATAGTGCGTTTATCTCGCAAGCCCCAACGTGAAAGTGGATATCTATCTATCATTCCCAAAATTTGCAAAAGCCCTATGCCCCCAGAAGAAGGCGGTGGCATTGTGATAATTTTATGCCCTTTGTAATAGCCAATCAGTGGCTTTCGCCAAACTGCTTGATAGTTTTTCAAATCTTCGTGAGTAATGATACCTCTTCGGGACGGCTCTTGGGGACTTTGCATTTCTGCCACTATCAAGTCGGCGGTAAGTCCTTCGTAAAAACCCGCTCTGCCGTAATCTCTGATTCGTTCCAAAGTTTTGGCAAGTTCTGTTTGGCGAAGGGTATCGCCAGCTTTCCATACCTTGCCTTCGGGTTTTACAATATGTGTAGGCGTGTGTGTATTGATACGCAAAAAATCTTCTCGATAGGAATTTAGGTTTTCGGCTTCGTTTTGCGTCAGTACAAAACCTTTGTAAGCTAAATCAATAGCGGGCTGAATAAGGTCTTTGAAAGGTAAACTGCCATATTTCTGATGCACTTTTATCATTCCATCAACGGTACCAGGCACTCCTACGGCTAAATGCCCATCTTGGCTCAAACGCCCAATAACATTGCCTTTTTCATCTAAATACATTTTTTCGTGAGCTTTGAGCGGGGCTTTTTCACGATAATCCAGCACATCGTATTCTCCTTTGGCAGTACGAGCCACCATAAAACCACCGCCCCCGATATTTCCTGCTATTGGAAAGCAAACTGCCAAAGCAAATTCTGTGGCTACCATTGCATCAAAGGCATTGCCACCTTTTTTCAGTATCTCTACGCCTATTCGGGAAGCATCGGGATAGGCACTGGTTACTATACCATTTTCAGCAATTACTGCCTTTTTTTGGGCTAAAAGCAATTCATTTGACAAAAAAAGAAGGGCTAAAAGCAAAAATTTTCTCATTTTGATTTAATTTTGAGGCTCAAAAGGTTTTCGGAAAAAATTGCTTGAAAATATACGGATTTTTTGTAAGTTTGTAGAATACATTTCCGTAAAAAAGATAAAACAATGCGAAAAGATATAGAATTTCCCAGTGTAGAGGGCGTACAGATTGCTATTGCCCGCAAAAAAAATGATTACCAAGAATACGAATGGTTTGCGTATCTTATCAATACCAACGAGATTGACTTGAAAAATGTAATTATCACCTGTCGAGGGTATGGCGAAATAAATGGCGAAAAACGTAATACTTCCACCATTCGCTATTATTTTGAAGTAGTTCCTGCTATCAGTCATTGCATTATTGAGCCTATCTCTCCCGAAGTATTCGCCCTAAATAGTGAGTATTGGATTAGCTACTACATTGATAATCAGATTTTTGACAAACAATTTATTTTCGCACCTGAGCATATTACCGAAGCCAACTACAAATACATCAAACAAATTGATTTGGAAGGAATTTTGCAGTAGAAACTTTACTTTCTTGCAATAGCTACCCTATCTTTGCCCGCAAAGTCCTGCTGAATTATCACATTTTGCAAGCCGTATTGCTCAAATAATGCCTTCACTTCTGTTCCAAAACGCTCATTGATTTCCACATAGAGCCAACCCCTTTCTGAAAGATGATTTTGGGCTAATTTAGCGATTTTTTCATAAAAAAGCAGAGGATTTTCATCAGGCACAAAAAGAGCTTGCGACGGCTCGTAAGCTAATACGTTGGTCTGCATTTGTTTTTTTTCGCTTTCGCAGATATACGGCGGATTGCTCACTACCAAATCCCAAGAATCTGATGTTTGCCAAGTCAGAAAGTCAAGGTGTAGAAAGTTAATACCAACTTTGTTATTCAAAGAATTTTGAAAAGCCAAATTTATCGCCTCTTGTGAAATATCCAAAGCAGTAAGTTCTGCATCGGGAAAAGCCTTTGCCAAAGTTATAGCAATACAACCGCTTCCCGTTCCAATTTCTAAAATATGCCTAAAATTTTGATTTTTATGCTTTTGAATAAGTTTTTGTACCCATTCTTCGGTTTCAGGACGCGGCACTAACACCGCAGAATTGACTTTTAGCTTTGAGCCTAAAAAATCTATCTCCCCTACAACATACTGCCAAGGTTCTTGGGCAATAATTCTTTGTAAATTGTTTTCTAAAAGCTCTTGCTGTGCTTGGGTGAAAGTAAATGCTGTATTGAGTAAAATTTGTGTTTTGCTGAGTTGCGTAACTTTTTCTAAAAGTATAAAAGCCAAAAAATCCGCTTCGGAAGGGGAAAAATAAGCGTTCAATCTTTCTTTGACTTCAAACAAGATTTTTTTGACTGACATAATTTTGCCATTTTTCTAAAACTGCCTGAAAATCGGCAGGTAAAGGACTTTCAAAAAACATTTCTTTGCGTGTAGTAGGGTGCAGAAAACCCAAACTTTGTGCGTGCAAAGCCTGACGAGGCATCAGTTCAAAGCAATTTTCTACAAACTGCTTATATTTTTGTGTAAGCAAACCTTTCAAGATTTTATCGCCCCCATAAGCACTATCAGCAAAAAGCGGATGCCCAATGGATTTGAGATGCACACGTATTTGGTGCGTTCTGCCCGTTTCCAAATTACATTTGAGCAAACTCACATAACCAAACGATTGTACTACCTCGTAATGCGTAATAGCTCTTTTGGCAGTAGGTTCATCAGCTTCAAAAACGTCCATAATTTTTCTATCTCGCTTGCTTCTGCCAATGTAGCTATCTATCGTACCTTTGGTTTGCTTGGGCTCGCCCCAAACCAAAGCCAAATAAGTACGCTGAATGGTATGGTCAAAGAATTGTTTGGCAAGATGGCTCAAAGATTTTTCATTTTTAGCAACCACCAAAAGCCCCGAAGTATCTTTATCTATTCTATGCACCAAACCCGGACGAATCTCATTACCTTCGGTATGAGGCAAATGCTGAAAATGATACAAAAGAGCATTGACAAGCGTTCCGTTCCAGTTGCCAAAAGCAGGATGCACAACCATTCCTGCGGGCTTGTTGATAATCAGCAAGTCTTCATCTTCGTATTCAATTTGCAGTGGGATATTTTCGGGTAAAACTTCTTCGTTGCGGGGCGGTTTGGGCAAATGAACAACAATCGTATCTTGTGGCTTTACTTTGTAATTAGCTTTGGTAGTTTTGCCATTTACTTGTACCAATCCCGCTTCTATGGCATTTTGCACCCTACTGCGAGTAATACCTTCCAGCCTACCTACCAAAAATTTATCAATTCTGAGCAAACTCTGCCCCTTATCCGCTGTAATACGAAAATGCTCATAAAGTTCAGTGCTATCCTCTTCTTCCAAAAACTCTTCATTGGCTGAACCTTGCTCCAATCTTTTTTCTAACTTACTCATTTTTTTAGCTTATTTTGTCCTTTGTTTCCTATCTCTACTACAATACATTCATAGATTGCTCTTTAATTTTTTCCAGTTCCTCTTTCATCAAAACCACCCAACGCTGAATAGTGGCATCATTGGCTTTTGAGCCAATCGTATTGATTTCTCTGCCTATTTCTTGGGAAATGAAATTGATTTTTTTTCCATTAGAATTTTTATCGGAAAGCATTTCTCGCAAGTAATCAATATGTTTTTGCAAACGGACTTTTTCTTCGGTAATATCCAGCTTTTCGGCATAAAAAATCATTTCTTGCTCCAATCGGTTGCGGTCAAAATTTTCATCTCCCAAAATTTCTTGCAATCGGCTCTGCAACTTAGTTTTGATGTAATCTAAGCGATTTCGGTCTTGTTTTTCAATTTCCTGCAAATAGTTTTCAATGTTGCGAGCATATTCCAAAAGTTTGTCCCGAATAATTGCCCCCTCGTGCAATCTGAACTCTTTACAGCGTTCCAAAGCCTGTAAGAGTGTTTCTTTCAGCCCATTCCACTCCTCTTCTGCAAGGTTTTGCAAACTACTTTGCTGATTTTTTTCGGCAAGTTCAAGAGCCATTTGAAAAAGGTTTTGTGTAGAAGCCTCCAATTTTTCGGCAATGCTCAAAAGTTTCTCGTAGTACAAAGTAATGGTATTTTCATCAAGAGTAGTGCTTTGCAATTGTGGAGGTCTTTGGAAATTGATAGTCAGATTTACCTTACCACGCTCCAAATGCTCTTGCAGTAAAATTCTTATTTCCAGCTCTTTTTCGTTGAGTTCTTTGGGCATACGCAAAGAAGCATCTAAAAATTTGCTATTCAGCGTCTTGATTTCAACTTCCATTTGATAGCCATTTTTTTCGGTTTGGGCTTTCCCGTAGCCCGTCATTGATTGGAGCATAACTGATAAAGATTTTTATGAAAAACTTTTCAAGCTAAAACCTAAAATAAATAAACGGATTGTAGCTTCTACCCACAAGCATCGTAATAGAAAGAATAAGCAGAATAAATTGGAAAGAATGAACAATCACCCAAGTATAAAGTTGCGGTTGGTATTTCATTTTTAGAGCAAACCACCTTGCTACCCACGTGTATATGGGCGTGCATAAAAGCAATGCCAAAGCAAACCAAAAGGCATTTTCTTGTAGCTTAAATGTAAGTTCGTAGTTCCAAAAAGGGTTGGGCATAAAGCCAAATAAAATTTTGAGAAAATGTGTAAGTTTATGAAAATCTGTAAAATAAAACAAAGCCCAGCCCAAAATAGCCACAAAAATCAAGTACAAATGAGCAAATATCGCAGGAATTTTTTCTAAAATTTTTCCTAAAAAAAGCCTTTCCAAAGCAATAAGAACACCAAAATACAAGCCCCAAAGCACAAAGTTCCAACTGGCTCCGTGCCAAAGCCCCGTAAGCCCCCATACAATAAAGAGATTGCGATAAAAGAACCTTTTATTGCCCCCAAGTGGAATATAGACATAATCTCGGAAAAAGCTCCCCAAAGAAATATGCCATCTTCGCCAAAACTCAGTAGCAGATTTGGAAATATAAGGATATTTGAAGTTTTCGTAATAATGGAAGCCATACATTCGTCCCAAGCCAATTGCCATATCCGAATAGCCCGAAAAATCAAAATAAATTTGCAAAGAATACAAAATAATGCCAAACCAAGCCTCAGCTACCGAAATTTCCGAAAGATTGCCGTCTAAATAGTTTTTAGCTATTTCTGCGGCTATGTTGGCAATGACTACTTTTTTGAAAAGCCCGATACAAAACCTGTGTATGCCTGCCCCCATATCCACCCAATTAAATTTACGATTTTCTATTTCGTGAGCAATATGAGCATATCGTACAATGGGACCTGCTACCAGCTGATGATACATACTCACAAACATCAAAAATTTCAGAAAAGACTTTTGAGCCTTCACCTCGCCCCTATACACATCTATTGTGTAAGAGATAGTCTGAAAGGTATAAAACGAAATACCAATAGGCAAGTCTATTTTAGGAACAGGCAAATGCAAGCCCAAAAGGGCATTGATATTTTCTGATAAAAATCCGCTATACTTAAAGGCTATCAGTAAGCCCAAGTTGATAACCAATGAGGATATTACCCCCCAACGAGCCTTTTTTTGGGAATTTGCAAGGTATTTTTCTACCCACAAGCCGTTCAGGTAATCTACCAGAGCCGAAAAAAATAGTAAAATCACCCATACAGGCTCGCCCCAAGCATAAAAAATAAATGAAGAGAGTGTTAGAACAATATTCTGATAAGTTTTATTGTTCCAAGCATAATACAAAAGCAAACTTATCGGCAAGAAATAGCTTAAAAAAATCAAACTCGCAAAGACCATTCTACATCAGTATTTACAAATAGACGAAAGAGCCTCAAATTGGATTTGCAAAAGTAGGTTTATTTTGGTGTTTTACAAAAAACATTGAATTTTATTTGTTTCTTTGAAACGAAAAAGCTAAATTTGCAGGCTGAATTTTGAACCCTTAAAAAAATCATTTAAGTATGTACGCTATTGTAGAAATCGCTGGTCAGCAATTCAAAGTTCAGGAAAATCGCTACATCTATACGCATCGTTTAGAAGGCGAACCTGACGCTGCCGTGACCTTTGACAAAGTGTTGCTCGTAGAAAACGAAGGCAACGTAACCGTAGGAGCTCCCACGATAGCAGGAGCAACCGTGCAAGGAAAAATCCTTGAACACTTAAAAGGCGATAAAGTGATAGTTTTCAAGAAAAAACGCAGAAAAGGCTATCGCAGAAAAAATGGACACAGACAATATCTCACCAAAATAATGATTGAGAAAATCGCTGTGTAAAAATTTAACATTCGCTTAAAAAAAGTCTAATTTTTTTTTGAAAAATCCAAAACATTTACTAATATGGCACACAAAAAAGGAGTAGGTAGCTCGAAAAACGGAAGAGAATCCGAAAGCAAACGCTTGGGCGTTAAAATTTTCGGTGGCGAAAAGTGCATAGCAGGAAATATTATTGTAAGACAGCGTGGAACAAAGCATCACCCTGGCAAAAATGTAGGCATTGGCAAAGACCATACTTTATATGCACTCATTGATGGTGTGGTACTTTTTCAGAAGGGCAAAAACGACCGCTCTTTCGTACACGTAGTACCTGTGGGCGAAGCCTAAAATATTCAAAGAAAAGTTTTCATAGTTATAGTGGTTTAAAAGACTTCACCTCTGGTGGAGTTTTTTCCTTTTGTAAAGCAATAATCATACCAAATCTTTATGATAAAACCCAAATTCTTGCTTTTTCTCGTGGCTATCATAGCTTTGGCTCTGATTGTGTTTGTGGTTGTTTCAGACCAAAACGACACACAAGCCTATATTCAAAAAATTGAAACAGAAAGAGAGCAACGCAATCAGACTTTCAAAATCTCTGCCGAATCGCCTATTGCCAAAAGAGACAGCTTTCAGGGTTTGCAGTACTTCCCTCCCAATCCTGATTGGCGTATCAAGGCACGTGTAGAATACATTAAAAATGGCAAACCCATTGCTATTGCTATGACCAAAAGCGAGCCTCAACCTTATCTGCCTTATGCCTACGCCTATTTTAATTATCAGGGCAAGGAATACAAGCTAATGCTTTTACACAAAACAGGCGATAAGTTTCTATTTTTGCCCTTTTATGATGCCTCTAATGGCAAAGAAACCTACAAAGGCGGAAGATACATCAATAACGTGGCTTTCCCAAAAGGTGAGCAGATTGTTTTGGATTTCAACTACGCTACTAACCCCTATTGCGTGTATAACGATGATTACACCTGCCCTATTCCCCCCAAAGAAAATAAATTAGACTTTCCTATTTTGGCTGGCGAGAAAATGTATCAAAAGCCTTCTGATAAATCTCCATAAGTTTCTGATACGAAATTTCGGGGGTATAATTTTGCAGATAGGTATTGCGGGCATTTTCGTACCAAAGCGGACTTGCATTTTTTTCAAAAAAAGCTATCTTTTCTGCTAAATCCTGACTGCTACCTGTTTGGAAATGTATGCCGTTTTGCTGATGAGTTACCAGTTCATTCAAATTATCAATATCCGAAATAATTACAGGCGTAGCCGTAGAAAAGGCTTCAATAAGCGTAAGAGGCAGATTTTCGTAGCAAATGGAAGGTAAAATCAGAGCTTTTGACTTTTTCATTTTAGCAAGGACAAATTCTTGATTTTGCTTTCCGTGAAAAATAATATTAGAATTATTTTGAGCTTGCTCTCTCACGAGGTTTTCCATTTCGCCGCCTCCAATGATTTCTAATCTAAAATTATGATGGCGAGTGGCTTCTAAAAGTGTTTGAACACCCTTTTCTGCCGAAAGTCTGCCTACAAATAAAAAATAGTTTTCTCTACTCTCCATACTTGCTCCTCCTCTATCTTCTACAAAATTAGGCTTGACACTGATTTGATTTTCTTGCAAATGCAATGCAGAAGCTAAAAACTTACGTCTGGCAAATTCGGTAATCGTGATATATTGCGAAACAAGATTTTTCCAAGTACCCAAAATTTTATGAATAGTGCTTAAAAATGTAATTTGGGCGGTTATGAGGCGATTTTCGTAGCAGGCATAGCGAATACCCGCCATTGGAAAAGTTTTTTTTATACAAAGCTCACAAGGCTGATTTTGACGTAATAGCAAAGCATTGGCACAAAGCAAACGAAAATTGTGCAAGGTTTGCACCAATGGTATATTTTTGCGTTTAGCGATATAATACACCGCAGGCGAAGCCTCTTTCCAAAAATTATGTACGTGTAAAATTTGAGGTTGAAATTCATCTATTTTTTGGGCAAGTAGCTTAGCCGAATGGCTATTGTAGATACTTGAAAAGCTCGTTCTGATTTTTTCAGCAAACCCTTGTAGCTTCTGATTTTGAAAAGTGAGGCTTTCTACTTCGTGTCCTTTTTGCAAAAGCAAGTTTCTTTCGGCTTCAAATACGCCGTCTTCTCCGCCCCTTTGGGTGTAATAATTGTGTAAAAGCAAAATTTTCATAAAGCACAAAAGCAAGCTCAAATATAACAAAAATGGCTAACGTAATTTCCGTTAGCCATTGATGATGCAGAGAAAATTGCATTATTTTTTCTTGGCGGCGGCTTTTGCCTCTTTGGCGGCTTCTTGTTCTGCCTGACGCAAAGCACGTGTAACTTCCACCGATACAATAGGATTGGTAGGGCTATTTAAGATTTTGTAAGGTTTTTCGCCCAAATCTTGCACTTTGAACGATTTGCCCACTTCCAAAGGAGTAATATCTACTTCTACAAACTCAGGCATATCTTTGGGAAGAGCCTTAATAGTGAGTTTGCGTAACTTTTGCACCAACCTACCCCCTTTTTGCACCCCAACAGAATTTCCTACAAGTTTTACAGGAATTTGCATAGTAATAGGGCGGTCATCACGCAACAAAAGAAAATCGGCGTGTAAAAGCATTTCATTGGTAGGGTGAAATTGAGCCTCTTGCAAAATAGCATCATACTCATCACCTTCAATATTGAGCTTTACGAAGGCGGCATCGGGCTTATAGATAAGCTCTCTGAACAAACTCATAGGTGCGTAAAAATGAATTTGTTCTTTGCCTCCATACAATACGCAAGGAGCATTTCCTTCGGCTCTGAGTGCCTTTGATGCGGTTTTTCCGAGATTTGCTCTTTTATACCCTATAATCTCGACTACTTTCATAAAATTTTTGGTTTAAGTGAAAATTGGGTTGCAAAGTACGCAAAAAAGAATTACAAAAGCAAATAAATTCTAAAAAATAGTTACAATTATTCAGGTATAGTTTGCCGTAAGGAAACAGGAAGCAGAATTTTAGACAAATGAAATATAAAGTCCTTAAATTCTTGAACTATCAAACATTGAAGTTTCTGAACGTAAATAAATACCAAATTTTCTTAGTAATGCCCTCTGCATTGTATAACCACAATTCTTTCGCTTTCAACTTTGTATACCAATCTATGCAGAATGGTGATTCGTCTGCTCCAATATCCCTGCAAGTCATATTTCAAGGGTTCAGGTTTGCCTATACCTTGAAAAGGAGTTGATTTTATATTTTCCAACAAACTTTGTATTTTTTCATAAATGGCAGGCTCAAACTCTTTGAAATACATCAAATCTTCATAAGCACTTTCAGAAAACTCAACGGTCATAAGCGAATAACTTTGCCTTCTTGCACTTCTTGCAAACTTTTTGCAAGTTTTTGAGCATTTGGTTCTTGTAAAAGATAGGTGTTTTGGTCTATGAAAAGCGGTTCTAAACGCTTACGGATATTTTCAAAAGGTTTAATAAATTTTTCAGCCAAAAGCCCTATTCGGGTTATCAAAACACTCAATTCATATAGCAATTTTAGTTCATTTTCTTCATCTTCTGTTAAATTCAGAACATCAAGGTCATCAAAAGTTGCTTGCTCCATTGCAAGCAAAGCTTCTTGTGCTTCTTCGCTCTCTAAAAAACGAAGCAGTGAATAGAATGAATAAATCTGACCGATATGTTTGCTAAAATTTAACATAATTGTTCCTACATACTGCAAAAATACGCATTTTTTCTCAATTCTAATCTATTTTTCATTCAAAAAGTTCACACTTTGAAGTTCAAGACTGCTTACTTCTTTTTTGCTCTGACATCAATTGTCTAAAATCCTGTTTCCGTATTGCAAATTAGACCTAAACAATTAGGAGAAATCTACATTTTTGCATTAGGTCTGCCAAAAATATAAATCCACACTTCTTTGAGGCTTTTTGCTTTACGAACATCTTTGGCAATAGCCACAAGTTCGTGTGTAATGATACTAAAAAGATTATCTCTTTTGGGGGGATTTTTGGTTAAGCCGTAAATAGGCTTTTCTTTTTCTTCTTCAAAAGTACCAAATAGCCTGTCCCAGATAATAAAAATTGCCCCATAGTTTTTGTCAATGTATTGAGCATTAGAGGCGTGATGTACCCTATGATGAGCAGGTGTATTGAAAATAAATTCAAACCAACGAGGCATTTTGTGTATAATTTCGGTATGGATATACATTTGGTAATAGAAACTGATTTCATCAACCAGTACAATCATAATGGGGTCAAAGCCGAGCAAGGCAAGCGGCGACCAAAACACAAAACGATAAAAAAAGTGTAAAAAATTTCCCCGAATAGCTGTGGAAGTATTCAAAATCTCGGAAGAATGATGAGCTACGTGCATAGCCCAAAAAAAACGACTTTCGTGGGAAATTCTATGATACCAATAGAAAATCAAATCGTTCAGTAAAAACAAAATCAAAATGCTCCACCAAGTATTCGGTATATCCGTTACTTTCCAAAAGGATTGCACCCAATAAAAAAACACAAGGGTTGTCCCCTTGATAAACACTTTCACAAAAGAGGTCAGCCCGCCCAAAGCTAAATTTACTACTGTATCTTTGGTTTCAAAGAGTTTCAGATTTTTTCGTAAACTGATAATAAGTTCAACAACAAGCAAAGAAACAAAAGCTACCGTAGCAATAGCCTGAGCCGTAGATTGTGGCGAGGCAAAAATTTTGTGAAGTAAATCTTGAAGGTTCATAGCGAGCGATTTTTTTGCAAAAGTAAAATTTTTGCACCAAAAAGAAAACAATAGGATAGGCTGATTTTTTTTAACCCATAAACTGACCAAGATTATTTACCTTTCTGCAAAGGTTTCTTTTTTTTGCAAAACTACAAAACTCATAAGCGTATGACTTGGCACACCCAAACTATTTCCGAAGTTTTAGAAACCCTGCAAACATCTCCCGAAGGATTAAGCAGTACAGAAGCTCAAAAACGATTAGAGCAATTCGGTAAAAATGCCTTGCCCCAAGGCAAGCAAATTACGCTTTGGCAGGTTATTTTGCATCAGTTCAAAAGTCCTTTGATATACGTTTTATTGGTAGCAGGTGGGCTTTCCGTAGCTATTCAAGAGTACGAAGATGCTATTTTCATTTTTGCGATTATCCTTCTCAACGGAGCTATTGGCACTTACCAAGAGTGGAAAGCCGAAAGCAGTGCTGCCGCCCTAAAAAACCTAATGAAAACCCAAGCCAGCATATTAAGAGATGGAAAGAAACAACTCCTTGATGCCGAGTTGCTTGTAAGAGGTGATATTGTATTTTTGGAATCGGGTGTAAAAGTTCCTGCGGATTTAAGATTATTGCAAGTGCATAATTTGAGCATTGAAGAAGCCCTACTCACAGGCGAATCGCTACCTATCTTGAAAAAAAACGAGCCTATCCCCCAAGAAAATATCAACATAGGCGATAGGCTCAATATGGCGTATGCAGGTACAACCGTAATGAGTGGCAGAGGTGTAGGTGTGGTAGTTGGTACAGGACTTGGCACAGAAATTGGCAAAATTGCAGATTCTATCAGTGAAGTAGGCACGCAGAAAGTGCCTTTGGTAGAGCGTATGGAGCGTTTTGCCAAAAAAATCAGTATTGCTGTGCTGGTAGCGGCGGTACTTGTTGTAATTATCGGTTGGAAAACTGCCTCCTCGCCTTATGAAATTTTCTTTACAGCCGTAGCTATGGCAGTTTCAGCCATTCCCGAAGGATTGCCCGTAGCAATGACAGTAGCTCTTTCCATTGCTACCTCTCGTATGGCAAAAAGGAATGTTATTGTAAGAAAACTTGCGGCAGTGGAAGGTTTGGGGAGTTGTACTTACATTGCATCGGATAAAACAGGCACGCTTACCGTGGATCAGCAGACGGCTCGTGAAATCATTTTGCCCAACGGACAAAAAGCCCATATCACAGGCGAAGGCTACAACGGCGAGGGACGCATTCAGGCAAATACAGAAAACTTGCCTCTTATTACAGAAATCATTGAGGCTGTTACGCTATGCAACGAAGCCGTTTTACGCAAAACCGCTACCGAATGGCAACATCAGGGCGATGCCATTGATGTTGCACTGCTGGCTTTGAGCTACAAAGCGGGCTTTTCCCCCGAAGAAATCCGCAGTGCCGTAGAGGTGGTTGGTGAAATTCCCTTTGAATCTGCTAACAAATTTTCAGCTACCTTCTTTCGTAAAAATGGAGAGCTATATGTGGTAGCCAAGGGAGCAGTGGAAGTGCTAGCAGAAAAAGTGCCTTTCGAGCAAAAAGAATATTTTTTAGAACAAGCCGAAAAGTTAGCAGAAAATGGCTATCGTGTAATTGCTGTTGCAAGAGCCAAGGTAGAAAGTGTAAGCAAGCAATTACCCGAAAATATGCAACTATTGGGCTTAATTGCCCTCATTGACCCTATCAAGCCTGAGGCTAAAACAGCCATAGACCTCTGCCACCAAGCGGGCATCAAAGTAGCAATGATAACAGGCGACCACCCCGCTACGGCACTGGCTATTGCCAAAGAATTGCACATTGCAAGCCACAAAAATCAGGTGGTTACAGGAAAAGAACTTCTGGCAATGCCTGAAAATCAGATTGCGGATTTACTTCAAACCAAAAGCGTTTTTGCTCGTGTTTCACCTGAACAAAAATTGCAAATCGTAAAGGCATTGCAGGAAAAAGGTAATTTTGTAGCTGTTACAGGCGATGGCGTTAATGATGCCCCTGCTCTCAAAGCCGCTCATATTGGCGTAGCAATGGGCTATGGAACAGATGTTGCCAAAGAAGCCGCTTCCATTATTGTTACCGACAACAACTTCGCTTCCATAGCGGCAGGCGTAGAAGAAGGCAGATACGCTTACGATAACTTACGAAAAATCATTTATTTGCTTATTTCTACGGGTTTTGCAGAAGTGCTAATGATTATTGCTTCGCTCATAGTAGGTTTGCCCATTCCGCTACTTGCTGTGCAATTGCTATGGCTCAATTTAGTTACCAATGGTATTCAAGATGTAGCTCTGGCGTTTGAAAAAGGCGAAAAGGAAGTAATGTCTTTACCCCCTCGTAAGCCCCAAGAAAGTATTTTCAACCGAAAAATGCTTGAACAACTTGGTATTTCAGGATTACTAATCGCAACGCTTACTTTTACATTGTGGTTTTTGATGATAAAAGTGTGGCACTATCCCGAAACAGAAGCCCGAAATTATGTCCTTTTGCTAATGGTACTTTTACAAAATTTTCACGCATTCAATTGCCGCTCAGAGCGAAAATCTATTTTCAAGATTCCTTTGAGCAACAATTGGCTTTTGGTAGTGGGTGTTTTGGTTGCTCAGAGTGTGCATATCTTGGCGATGCAAATCCCCTTTATGGCAAATATGCTCAAAATTCAACCTGTAAGCCTAAACGATTGGCTCAAACTGCTTGCTTTGGCTTCGCTGATTGTATTAGTAATTGAAATTTACAAAAAAGTTAGCCGCTTGAAAGGTAAAAGTTAGATACTTGCAAACAATGAAATTGAAGGTGTTTTTTAGACTGAGAGCGATGATGTCGCTATGAGCAACATCATCGCTTGCTACGTCTATATCAGTTTTTTGAATAATTTTTAGCCGGCAAGAGTTGTAATTTATTTTACTATCAATTCACACTACAACCTTTTTTTAACTTGTAAGTACGGGAGTTTCGTGATAGCTTTTACAATGCACTCCTAAAAAAAGTTTGGCATATAAACGTATCAAAGCAATCCCTTCTATCACAAAAAATGATGAAATCAAAAAAGCTAGTAAATATTGATTTCGGTGAACGTGCCCTATGATAAGTTTTTCTCCAATAAATGTAGGGGTAAGGGGTAAACCCATCAACCCCAAAGCCATAATGAAAAAGAACTGACCCAATCGCGGATACTCGTGTGAATGTCCATAATTTTTGGCTAAAGAGAAATTTTGAGGCTCTTGTTTTTTTAACCATTCCAGAGCTATCCAACCTGCTAAGCCAGTAATAAACACACCACTCAAATACAAAAAAACTTCATTCAAGCTAAACTTCTCATTCAAGCTCACTGCCAAAGCAATCCATAAATGCCCTAAGAATACCAAAAGCCAAGATAATCTTGGATATATCTTTTCACTAAAAGCCTTCATTACCATAAGCAAGGCAATAACTGCAAATAAAATAGGTAATAGATTCCTTATCCACTCAGGAAAGAAACGCTCAAATATGTATATGCCCCAACCTACCACATAAAAAGGAATAAAATAATAAAAAATATTGTAGTAAGTCAGAAAATGGAGTTTTGCCCCTACTTGTCTAAAAGGTACAAATAAGTAAGAAATTAATTTATCCAAACGAAACTCTTGAAGAGAAAGCACGTATAAAGAATATTTCATTTTTTTACTCCATTTTCCTTTAAGAACACGATGAGGTTTGAAATGATACAACTGCTCACGCATCAAATAAGCTACTACCGAAGGGGAAACCAAAAGTTGATAAGTTCGCAAGAAAGCATTTCCAACAAAATGAAGAAGAGCTATATTTTCAAAACCCAAAGCAATTTCAATAAAAATCAATCCGATTTGTGCCGTAGAAGCATAAGCAATCTGGGTTTTTATAGTAGGCTGAACACTGGCTGTAAAGTAGCTAATTAAGGCTGTAATTGCCCCTATCAAAATAAGAATTACCTGTAAAAAAGTAGCTTCTTGCCAAAAAGGCATTGTACGCATAAGAAGAAATACTCCTAAATGAAGTGAAAGCGAACCATAAAAAATAGCACTTGAAGGTGTAGGTCCTTCCATAGCACGGGCTACCCAAGAAACGAAAGGAAATTGAGCTGATTTTACACTCGCTACTATTCCAAAGCAAATACCAATGAATAACGTTACACCATAATTACTAAGTAAATGCTCTTGCAATTTGTCATTGTTAGCAAGTATTGCAAAATCAATATTTTTGAAGCCTAAATGATGACTTGCCCACATTGCAAGTAAGAAAAAAACATCTCCTATTCTATAAATAGAAAACACCTTAACTGCATTCTTGACAGGTAAATATCTATCACGATAAAAAGCTATCAGCAAAAAAGAAGCTATCCCTAACATCTCCCAGCCTACATAAAGTGTTTCTAAGTTGCCCGATAACACTGTAAAATTATAAGCAAAAACAAAAAATGAAATTGTTGAAAAAAATCTACGAAAACCTCTTTCCAAGTGCATATAATAACCACTATACCGAACAATCAGGAAAGAAATTATTGCACCTACAAACAAGTAAACTGCTGTAATCTTGTCAAAGTAAAAATCAATTAAAAATACATATATGTCGCTTTCATAAAGAACGAATTCTTTAATGTTGTAAGTGGTAAATCCTTGAAAAATCCAGAAAATAATGAAAACTAATACCAAAATCAAATTGAGTGTGACTGTATAGAGAGTAGTACGAGAAATGTTATATTCATCAGACTCTTTCCATAAAAAAGTAATACCAAAAGCTGTGAGCGGTATCAAGCAAAATACCAGTAAAAAATATTCGTAATTCATAGCATCTTTTTATTTTATCAAAGAAACAGGTATAGTTTCTCTTTGATTTTCAAAAAGTTTATCCAAGTTATCTATTGTAGGCAAAAAAGATGTCAGAGGTACATACTCCTGCCAAGCATTTTTACAAAAGCGATACAGCCTTTTATTTTCAGGCTGAAGCACTACAAGGTGTATCCATTCGTTTGCAAACCACTCAAAGGTTTTTTCATCTTGACGAATCACTCTATCTACAACATCAGGAAAGTGTTCTACTACTACAAGCAAACGTAGCGGTTCGTGAATATTAAGCATCTGTTCAGGTAAACCCGTACGTAAATCGCCTTCTATACCATTACCAACACCAATTAGTCCAATAACGTTATGCGGCAATTTAGAACCCGCCCCCAATCGATACCTATCTACTTTAGAAAAATAATATTCCAAATTGATACCTCCACAAACAGGTGCTACTGCTTTCAAAATAACAAGCAAATGCTTACCATCAAGGTCTTGGGAATAATCATAAGAGTTGAGGAACGAACGTCTATCAAGAAAAAGATGCTTATTATCTTCTCTCTTACCTACAATACACAAAGCATTGGTTGCGTGATTCCATTCAGGACGAGGTTCAAAGAGTGAAAGCGAACGTAACTTAACTTTTTGATGTACTTTTTCAGCTTTTTCATTGATATGAATATTTAGAAATCTTCTTGCCCTTTCTTTTGCGTTGTAAGCAAGAGCCACCTGAAAGTTTTTCTTATTTTCTTCGTGTAAAATTTTGTTTTTTCCTTTAAGAATATGCTCATCATAAAACCATATTTCGTCGCGAGTAGTATCGTGTAAAGCCCCTAAAAACTGGGTTGTTTCAGGAATAATTATACCCCTCTTTTTAAGAATAGCTCTTACTTCGGGCTTATTTGCCGCAAGAGCGGCTACACGGGCATTTACCGAACCAACTTTACCACTACAAGCTCCGCAATCGTACCCTGCGTAATGTGTGTTATTAACACTGCTAGACCCGTGCCCAATAATATACACTAAATTGCAAAAATCTTTCGTCAGACCCATACCCATAAAGAGACTTTCTAAGCGTTCTGCTAACTCATCTAAGTTGAACCCCACTTGCAGATGATGTATCCTTTTAGAGCGTTCAGGATTAAATTGCAATGAAAGCTTGCTATTAGGGTCTAAGTGTCTAAAAGAGGAAACCATTGCAGGCGTTTGAGATGGCTTTAGAATGTTCCAAGCCATTTGCAAAGCCGACCAAAAACCAAGTGTTTGGGAAATAATCCAACCTCCAAATAAATTTTTAGTATTACGATGAAAGTGAATATCCTTATCGTGATGACGCTTGCGGGTTTCTGTTTCTTTGATTAGGTATTTAGGCTCTACAGGAGCAGGACAAGATTTAGTATAAAAACGACTATGCTCAGGCTGAAAGTAAAACTCAAAATTAAAAAATCCTGCTGTGCCGAAAGTTTGAGCATTGCAAAATTTTTCAACATATCTACGAATAGAACAACACCTGTCATCAATACAAAAAATACCTTGAAAACTATATTTATCTTTTTTTTCTTCTTTTTGGGGGGCGATTTGCAAACCTTTAAGCACTTGATCGTAGAAAGACCACTCGTAGGCTTCTTGCCATAGCTCAAGTACTTCAAACATTTCATCAAATTCTACTCTAAATGGCAGTAAAGGGGAAACTTCACTAAGTTTTTCAGAACATTTATGAGCCATAGACTGCCATTTGCCTTCACCAAACTTTTTATCCAGAGCATCTATTTCCAAAAGTAGTTCTATAAAGATAAAATCGTGCAAAGAGATTTTTCTTTTATCAAAAAGACTTTCTGGGTGTTTTTCCAATAAAGCTATCATTCCAGACCAACCAGGGTGAGCAAATTGTTGCTCAAAGAGATATTGCTCATAGTATTTTTCATCACCAACTAAAATATCAAGAAGTTTTTTGATAGTAAAGTGTGAATTCAAAAGAATATTTCTAACTCTTGAGCTATAAAAAGTTTTGAAAATAGCCTCTTTTTCTATCTCTTTGATTGCATCTAAAAATGTTTTTTCAACAATTGGAAATTTTTGAAAGGCAACCCCCTGATCAGTATAGGCACTCACCAAACGCAAAAGAAAGCTATGCACTTCATCTTGCATATCTATATGATAACATTCATACCATAAACTATACATCTTTCCTATTTTACCTTTCCAGTTTTCACGAATAGGCTCTTTGAGCAACTTTTCCTGCCATTCTTTCCAGTATTGGCTACCTTTCTTCTCTACAATGATTGTTCGTAAAATATCAGGGCTGATTTTTCCCTTTTCGTATAAATCTCGATATTCATTCAGAGAAAGATATACCTTATAGCCAAAGTTTTGTGATGCCAGACGCAAAGCATAATGAAAAGGCTTATCTTGAAACGATGAAAGAGAGTTTTGATGAATAAAATCTTTTAACGGATTTTGATGTGGCAAGTAATGTCTTATATGCTCTAATACAGATTTTTCCTCAAAAAGAGAACTTTCTTTTTTTTCCTCCATAGTATTTCAACTTTTGGCTTATGTATCGTAAAGGGCTACAAATCTACCCAAAAAGTTTTTATAGATGAATGAATTATACTTCTTTTTATTGTGCTTTCATAAAAAAGTTTAGTGGTTTCTATGGAAAGCACCAAACTGCACAACCTAAATTACTATGTTAATTCCACAAATAGTTTTGCCAAAAGTGCTTTTACCACCCGCCGCCCAAAGCTCGGTAGATATTCACTTTGGCAAGTAGCTGGCGTAATTTAATTTCGGTAAGTTCCATTTTTACATTGAGGGCTTCGCGTTGGGTGAGCAGTACCTCCATATAGTCGGCACGAGCATATTTGAATAGCTCACCCGAAATATCTACCGATTGGCTCAAAATTTCAGCTTCTTTGCTTTTAGTTTGGTAGCTTTGCGAATAGTTTTTCACTGCCGCCCATTGCGTTTGCACTTCCAAATACGCCGCAAGCACCCTTTGCTGATACCTGTATATGATTTGAGCTTGCCTATGATGAGCCGAATAATAATTGGCTTGCAGGGCATTTCTATTGACAAGCGGGGCAATCATATCGCCCATTAGCGAAAAAATAAGCGATTCGGGATTGAAAAGCAAATGAGGCTGAAATGCCTGCACACCTGCAAAGCCATTCAGGCGAAAAGCAGGATTGAAAGCGGCTCGGGCAGAAGCAATATCCAATTTTGCCGCTTGCAAGTCCCATTCGGCTTGGCGTATATCAGGACGATGGCGTAGCAGTTGGCTCGGTACACCCACTCGCAAAGAATCTACCCCGATGCTATGAAAACTGGCTATACTGCGAGGAATGCCCTTCGGGAAGCCCCCTGTAAGCAAATGCAAGCGATTTTCGGTTTCGGTGATTTTTTGCTTGATTTCGTATTGCAAATTGGTAGTATTGAGCAATTGAGCTTCAAAACGATTGACAGCCAGTTGTGATACTTTCGCCGAGTTTTTCTCTTGTTTTACTACCTCCAAAGCATTTTTCTGAATATCAATGTTTTGCTTTACAATTTCTAATAGATTATCCAAAGCCAAAAGCTCGTAATAAGAACTGGCAATTTCGGCGACAAGCTGGGTGGTAAAGAAATTTTTACCCTCCTTGCTTGCCATATAACGAGCTACTGCGGCTTTTTTGGCATTGCGAAGCCTTTTCCAAACGTCCAATTCCCAAGAGGCATTGAAGCCTACCACAAAATCGCTGAAAACCTTGGGAAAGGCTTTGCCCGGCTCTATTTCGGTGCTTTCTTCCAAAGCTCCAAATCGTGTAAATCTGCCTACCCTATCGGCTCCTGCACCTGCATTGAGCGTTACGGAGGGCAGATATTCGCCTCGCCTCGCCCTGATTTCATTTTGGCTAATGGCAATTTCTTGCTCCAAAATGCTCATTTCTTGGTTGTTTTGCAAGGCTGTATCTATCAGAGCCGTGAGGTTGGGGTCTTGGAAATAGTCTTTCCAAGAAATTTTTGCCAAAGAATTGGTATCTGCATTTTGAGCAAACTCTTGGGGCAAATTTTGCGAGCGAGTTTTTACGGCATATTGGGGAGCTTTGCAAGCCGTCCCCAGAGCCACCAGTAAAAATATGATGAAAATTTTATTCAATGCTTCCATTTTCTTGTACTTTGACTTTTTTGCTGAATAATTTTTTGAATTTGAGCAAGACTGATTTTTTCTGCACCTTATTATCCATAAAATCTTCGGTGAGCGGGTTTTCGTCTTCATCTTTGATGAGTTTTTTGCCATCAGCCATTTTGCCAAAAATATAGTACAAACCGGGGATAATCAGCACGCCGATAATAGTACCCAAGAGCATACCTCCCATAGCCGAAGAGCCGATGGTGCGGTTGCCGATAGCCCCTGCTCCTGTGGCTCGTACCAAGGGTATCAGCCCTGCAATAAAAGCAAAGGAAGTCATCAGGATAGGACGGAAACGCACTTTAGCCCCTTCAATAGCCGCCTCTAAAATGCTTGCTCCTTCTTGGCGTTTTTGCACGGCAAATTCCACTATCAGCACGGCATTTTTACCCAGCAAACCCACCAGCATAATCAAACCGATTTGGGCATAAATATCATTTGCCAAACCCATCATTTTCAGCATTGCAAAAGAGCCAAACACCCCCACAGGCAAGGAAAATACCACTGCCAAAGGAATAATGAAACTCTCGTATTGCGAAGCCAGCACTAAATATACAAAGACCAGCACAATTACAAACACATAAATAGCCTCGTTGCCTCGCCCTGCTTCGTCGTAAGAAAGTCCTTCCCAAGCAATATCGTAGCCTTGTGGCAGTGTTTCTTGGGCTACCTCCTGAATAGCCTTAATCGCATCGCCGGTGGTATAACCTTCGGCAGGCACGCCCCTGATAGCCGATGAGGTATAAAGATTGAAACGTGTGATTTCGTTGGGTCCTTGGGTTTTTACGAGTTTCATAAAAGAAGAATAAGGCACCATATCTCCTTTTTCGTTTTTGATGAAAAGGTTGGTCAAATCCGAAGGGATTTTGCGATACTCGGGGGAGGCTTGTGTATAAACCTTGAAAAAGTTTTGGAAACGTGTAAAACCCTGTTCGTAAGTACTACCAATCAGGATATTGAGGTTTTCCATTGCTTTGCCAATAGAAATGCCTTTCTGCATTGCTTGGGCATTGTCTATCACAAGTTCGTATTGTGGATAATTGGCGGCGTAGAAAGTGAAAAGCCCTGTTAGTTCTTTTCTTTTGCTCAAAGCCTCCATAAATTCCTTATTCACCTTATCAAACTCCTGATAGTCAATTTCGGTACTTTTATCCAACAAACGCAAAGAAAAACCATCAGAAGAACCGTAACCGGGTACAGCGGGTGGCTCAAAAAATTCTATCACCGCTCCCAAATCTTTGGCTTTCTCTTCCAACTCTTCTATAATTTCTTTCACGGAGTTTTTGCGTTTTGCCCAATCTTTCAGGTTGATAAGGCAAGTACCTGCATTAGAGCCGCGACCTTCGGTAAGGATTTCGTAGCCCGCCAGCGAAGTTACCGATTGTATGCCATCAATCTCTTCGGCAATTTTTTGGAGTTGGCGAGAAACCTCATTGGTACGCTCCAAAGTAGAGCCGGGCGGCGTTTGGATAATGGCATAAATCATTCCTTGGTCTTCGTTGGGTATAAAACCTGCGGGCAAGGTCTGATTGACAGCAAAAATACCAAATCCAAAAGCTGCCAAAATGCCAAATGTAAGCAAACGCCTATTGACAATGAGCGATAGCACTTTCGTATATTTCCCTGTAAGACGTTCAAAATTCCGATTAAACCAATCCAAAAAGATTTGTACAGGGCTTCGGCGATGCGAATGATGCGGGTTGTGTGGCTTCAAAATCATTGCCGAAAGCACAGGCGTAAGCGTAAGAGCTATCAGCCCTGATAGAATGATAGAACTTGCCATTGTAATAGAAAACTGCCTGTAAAACATTCCGACAGGACCCGTCATAAACGTAATGGGTACAAATACAGCCGTCATTACCAAAGTAATGGCAATAATAGCCCCACCGATTTCACCCAAAACTTTTTTTACTGCCTGATAAGGATTGAGATGCTCCTCTGCCATTTTAGCGTGTACAGCTTCTACCACCACAATCGCATCATCAACCACAATCCCGATGGCAAGTACCAAAGCAAAAAGCGTAATGAGGTTGATAGTAAGCCCCAAAAACTTCATAAAAATAAACGCCCCCACCAAAGAAATAGGCACAGCAATAATTGGAATGAGCGTAGAGCGGAAATCGCCCAAAAACAAGAATACTACAATCGCTACCAAAATAAAGGCTTCTACCAAAGTATGTACTACTTGCTCTATGGAAGCATCTAAAAATTTAGAAACATCATAATTGATTTCGTAACTCATTCCCGGAGGGAAGTCTTTTTTCAATTCCTCTAATTTCACTTTTACGTGTTCTATCAGCTCGCTGGCATTGGTGCCAAAGTTCTGCTTGAGCACAATAGAAGCTGATGGGTAGCCATCTTTATTGGAGTAAATATCAAAAAACTCACTGCCCAGCTCTACTTTTGCCACATCTTTCAGGCGTAGCACTTCGCCTTCGGCATTGGCACGCACAATGATATTGCCGTATTCTTCGGGTTTATTGAAACGCCCCTTGTACACCAATACATACTCTAATGATTGCACCTCTTTGCCCGAACTTAGTCCCAAGCGTCCGGGTCTGCCGATTACACTTTGCTCATCAATGGCGTGCATTACTTCTTCGGTAGAAACTTTGTAGGCTCGCATACGGTCGGGTTTGAGCCAAATACGCATCGCATAATTGCGAGACCCCAAGATTTGAGCCCTTCCCATACCCTTGATACGCTGGAGTTCGGGAATGATATGCACGTTGGCGTAGTTGTAAAGAAACTTCTCGTCGGCGTTTTTGTCGGTGCTGTACAAATTCACGTACATCAGCATACTGGGCTGAATGGGCGTAATAATAATCCCTTCGCGTTGTACAAGCGGTGGTAAGTTGTTCATTACTTGGTCTACGCGTGTTTTTACATTCACTACGGCGGCGTTGGGGTCGGTACCGGGTTCAAATACCACTTGGATAGTGGCTTCGCCTGCACTGGTGGCATCAGAAATGATGTACTGCATACCTTGTACGCCATTGATGGCTCTTTCGAGGGGTACAAGCGTGGTATTGACGAGCACATCGGCACTGGCACCGGGGTACGCCATAAATACCATTACACGAGGCGGAGCTATTTCGGGAAATTGCGAAACAGGAATGCTTTTCATAGAAATAAGCCCCAAAAATATGATGATTAGCGAAATAGCAATCGCTAATACAGGTCTTTGAATGAACTTTGCAAACATAGCTTTTCAGGTTTAGGCTTATTCAGCGTAGATATGTTTCATTTCATTCATTACCTCATCAAAGCTTACTACTTTGATTTTGATATGCTGACCGTCTTTTACTTTTCGCAAACCTTCAATCAGCACTTTGTCGCCTTCTTGCAAGCCGCCGGCTATGGCAAAAGCGTGGGGCATTTCTTCGGCTACTTTTATTTCTCTGGCTCTTACGATATTGCTTTTATCCACTACATACACAAATTTCTTCTCCAAAACCTCAAAAGTGGCTTTTTGGGGAATGAGCAAGGCATTTTGGAGCTTTACGGGCATCAGGATATTGCCTGTTTCGCCGTGTCGGAGAATGCTATTAGGGTTCAGAAAAGTTGCCCGAAATGCAATATTACCTGTTTCGTTGTTGAAATCGGCTTCTATGGTTTCTACAAAACCTTTGTATGGGTAAAGGTGATTATTTGCCAAAATCAGTTGCACAGAGTCTAATTTTTGATTTTTGCTTTGGCTTACAAAATCTAAATATTCTGCTTCGGGTACATTGAAATACACCCACATACGGCTATTATCGGAAAGTGTAGTGAGTAATTCGCCTTCATCAAGCAAACTGCCCAATCGTACCATAAAACGCCCTACATAGCCATCAAAGGGAGCCCGTATTTCGGTAAAACCTAAATGGGTGCGAGCTAAGGCAAGTTCGGCTTTGGCTTTATCGTATTTGGCTTTGGCAAGAGCAAGCTCGTTGGCAGAAACAATGTTTTTATCAGCAAGATTTTGCGTATTTTTGAGTTCTATTTCGGCAAAATTGGCTTCTGCCAAGGCTTTTTTGGTTTCAGCCTGATAGACCATTGGCATTATTTGGAAAAGCAGTTGCCCTTTGCGTACTAGCTTACCTTCATCTACAAAAATATTTTGCAAATAACCTTTTTCCAAAGCACGCAATTCTATATGCTGAATTGAGCGAATTTGGCAAACATATTCTTTGAAGATGGTGGTATCTTTCTTTACTACCTTACTTACTAAAAAGGTAGGTTCTTCTTTTTTGTGATGAGCCTCGTGATGACAGGCGGTCTGCACCATTGCCAAAGCAAGCAAAGTGCAAAGAATTGCAAGATTTTTCATAAAATTAAATATTTTATACGAATTTAGAGTTGTGAAAAGAAATAAGAGAAAGCATAAGACAGCAAGCCTTATGGCATACGGCAAGCATATCCAAACCCAATAATGAGGCTTGGGTATGAAGTAGTATCCCTAAATTTCGTAGAAAATAAGTTTATGATAAGCAATGTAAAGAGGACAGGTAGGAGTAAAAAAGGCGTTCCTTTCTGAAACAAAGGAATGTTTGGAAAGCTTTTGAAAACGAAGGAAAAATAATTTCGGAGAGAAAATTTCTTGTATATCAAAAACTTCCAGAGAAAAATACGAAGGATTTTTTTTGATTTTTTTGCACTTGCCAAGTTGTGCTATTTCCTCACTCTCTTCGCCTACTCCTTCTTTTTCGGATTTATTTCCTTCTTTTTCGGTTTCAGCAGTTTTTTCGGCAAAAAGGTCAAAAGAAGTATCGGGGGTAAAGCATAAAAGATAAGTAAAAACAAGCAGGAAAGAAAAGCAGACAAAGCGTTTTCCAAAAATTTGCTCAATATGTTTTTGTACTTTTCTCATAGTTGCTACAAAGGTAGCAAAATTTTATATTGTAAGCAAGAAAATTCTGTAATTCTCGCTTTTGATAAAACCAATAAAATATACAACAAATTTTTTGCCAAACTTTTCGCAATAAGCTATTTTTCTTATTTTTGGCGAAAATTTTTTCGCAATGTATTCGCTTTTGCTTCGCCAAGCTACTATTTTTGACAAAAATAGCCCTTTTCATTTGCAAAAAAAAGATATTTTCATCAAAGATGGCAAAATTTTACAAATTGCCGATAGCCTCTCTGTTGCTGAAAATACTCGCATAGTAGAAAGCTCTAACCTATCTGTAAGCATTGGTTTTGTAGATTTGCGTTGTTGGGTACCAGACCTTGGTTCAGAGTACAAAGAAACGCTCTCTACGGCTCGTAAAGCGGCAGAAAGAGGTGGCTTTACACATACTTGTCTGCTTCCGAATATGTCGCCTGCTCTGGATAGCAAAGATAGCTTGCAATACATTTTGCAAAAAAATGAAGCCAATTTAGTGCAAACCCTACCCATTGGGGCTGTTACGCTGAAAAACAAAGGCGAAGACCTTGCTGAAATGATTGATTTGCACCACGCAGGAGCTGTGGCTTTTTCCGATGGCTTGCAGGCTATCCATAATGCCGATATTTTGCTCAAAACGCTTTTATATCTGCAACCTTTGAACGCCTTGCTGATACAACGCCCCGAAGACACGCTTCTGACACGATTTGGGCAGATGAACGAAGGCATTACGGCTACCTATTTGGGGCTCAAAGGTATGCCCGCCCTTGCAGAAATATTGGTTATTCAGCGAGATTTGGAAATATTACGCTATACAGGAGGCAAAATTCATTTTTCTTGCATTTCTTGCGAAAAATCGGTAGAACTTATCCGAAAAGCCAAACAAGAAGGTATGCAAGTAACTTGCGATGTTTCTGCCCTAAATCTTTATTTCACAGAAGAAAATTTGCAAGATTTTGATACCAACTTCAAGCTCAACCCACCGCTACGCACCTCAAAAGATAAAGAAGCCTTATGGAAAGGCATTGCAGATGATACCATTGACGCCATTGTTTCCGACCACCAGCCCCAAGATACCGAAAGCAAAATGCTGGAATTTGATTTGGCTCAGTTTGGAGCTATCAACCTGCAAACGGCTTTTTTAGCTACTCATACTGCAAACAAGCAAATTGCTTTGGAAAAAATTGTAGAAAAATTTGCCCAAAAACCTCGTGAAATTTTAGGCTTGCCTATGCCTATTATTCAAGAAAACCATTATGCCGATTTGTGCATATTTGATAGCCAGCAAGAGCAAATTTTTACTACCGAGCAAATTGTTTCACTTTCTCAAAATTCGCCTTTTATTGGCGAAAAGCTGAAAGGTAAAATTTTAGCTATCTGCCGAAATCAGTTTTATGAAGTGTTTTGATTTTTTTAACAAAAAATTCTTGAAAAAAACTAAAAAAAATTTCTAATTTCGCTTGCAAAATTTAACCCTTCCACCCAAAGCACAATGAAAAGCTACATAGACCTCATAGAACAAACCTTTGAATTCCCTACACCCGAATTTAAGGTAAAAAACAACGAACTGCTGTTCAATGGTGTGCCACTAATGGAGATTATTCGCGAGTATGGAACACCTATGAAAATCACCTATCTCCCCAAAATTACAGAGCATATCCAGTATTCCAAAGAGCTTTTTAGCAATGCAATGAAAAAATTTAAATACGAAGGTGAATACGTCTATTGTTATTGTACCAAATCTTCGCATTTTAGTTTTGTATTAGAAGAGGCTCTCAAAAATGATATTCACATTGAAACGTCTTCGGCTTTTGATTTGCCCATTGTGAAAGCTCTTTACAAAAAGAAAAAATTTACCAAAAAGCAATATGTTATTTGCAATGGCTACAAAAGACCTCTCTATTTGCAGTATATCAATGAAATGCTTTCCGATGGCTTTCGGATAATACCTGTACTGGATAATTTGGAAGAAATTGACGCCTATCAGCACAACAAAGCCGAAGTCGTAGAAGTAGGTATCCGTATTGCCGCCGACGAAGAACCCAATTTTGAATTTTATACTTCTCGGCTTGGGGTTCGTTATAGCGATATTGTTCCACTCTACAAAGAAAAAATACGCGATAACCCCAAGTTTAAGCTAAAAATGCTTCATTTTTTTATCAATACAGGTATTAAAGATACAGCTTATTATTGGAGCGAACTAAGCCGCTTTATGTACAAATATTGCGAACTTAAAAAGATGTGTCCCGATTTGGATACCGTTGATATTGGCGGCGGGTTTCCTATCCAACTTTCTTTGAGCTTTCAGTATGACTATAAATATATGGTAGAGCAAATCATTGAAAATATTCAGTGGATTTGCCAAAAAAACAATGTCCCTGTGCCTCATATCTTTACCGAATTTGGCTCTTTCACGGTAGGCGAAAGTGGTGCCGTTATTTATTCGGTAATTGGGCAAAAACTTCAAAATGATAAAGAGCTTTGGTATATGATTGACGGCTCTTTTATCACCCAACTCCCCGATGCTTGGGGTATCAATCAGAAATTTATTCTGCTCCCTATCAACAACTGGGATAAACCTTATCAGAAAGTTCATTTGGGCGGTCTGACTTGCGATAGCTTGGATTATTACAGCACCGAAGCTAATCTTTCGGAAGTATTTTTGCCCATTGTTGAAAACGGGGATACCCAATACGTTGGCTTTTTCCATACAGGGGCTTATCAGGAATCAGTGGGTGGATACGGTGGCATTCAGCATTGCTTGGTGCCTGCTCCCAAGCACGTCATCATCAATCGGGATAAAAAAGGAAATATCAGTACACAACTATTTGCCCCCGAACAAGATAGCGATTCTATGCTAAAAATTTTAGGTTATAAATAGATGTTCAAGTTTTGAGTTTGGAAAAATTGTAGATTTGTAGATTGAGGTTCAAGAGTTTAAGATTTCAGGTTTGTGGCTCAAACGCTGTTTCTTAATTTCTTACCTCCTGTTTTGTTTTTCTCAGTAATCTGAAAAACAAGCACATAAATTTTCATTATTTTCAAAAATTTGATTTTTTTTGTTTATTTTGCGAGAAAAATTTGCTTTTTTCGTTTGCATTTATTTACTTTTTGAACCAAAAACAACACAATGAAATCTAAAAGCTACAAAATTTTTGCTTGGGTGGCAACGGCTCTGTTTGTATTGCTTTCAGGCAAATTGTTTTATGATTTTTACACCCTTGATGCACGCATAGTAGAAGAGTTGGGAATTATAGAAATTGCTAAAAAAAGGGTTTTGGCAAATACCATTCTCATTCCCTTTGTAGCTTTCGGGATAGCCTTTTTTATGGCAGTTTTAGCTATTCTACTTACCAATATTGCAGGTTCAACTCGCTATGCTGAAGGTATGGTGATAGGAGAAGTAAAAAATGACCAAAACACCGAAAAAAGAGGGCAAACAGAGGCTCAAAGTACAAGCAAAGGTATGAGCCTTTCAGCTTTGGGCGAAGTAAATAAAGTTTTGAGCGAATACAGCGGCGAAGAACGTTTGGAGCGTATCCTGAGCCTTATCTGCAAAAATTTGGAAGCCGCCCAAGGAGCAGTATTTTTGCTTCGCAAAGAAGGTAGAAAGAAATTTTTTAACTTTCAGGTTGGCTATGCTTATTATTTAGCAGAAAGCCAGAAATTAGAATATGAAGAAGGAGAAGGTTTGGTGGGGCAAGTAGGCAAAGATGGCGTACCGATTTTGCTCAAAAATGTTCCCGAAGGCTATATGAAAGTTATTTCGGGTTTGGGCGAAGCCTCTCCTCGCAGTTTGCTGATTGTGCCTATTTTCGCAAGAAATGGCAGGGAAGTAATTGGCATTTTTGAACTTGCTTCTTTTTCAACTTTTACCGAATTACAGAAAAGTTATGTGCAACAAGTGGCTTCCTTGCTTATCGAGCAAATGGAAGAAAGTCTTATTATTACGGCTTAAAGTAGTTTTTCCAAAATTTTGTGCGTATGCTCAACTTATTCAAAAAGTTCAAAATTGGTGCAAAGATTTCACTTATCTTACTGCTGGTAGTTCTTTTAGCGGTAGCTTCGGTAAGTTTTTTTGCCTATAACCAAAGTAAAAACTCCATAGAAGAGCGTTATTTGCAATCTTTGAATGGGGTTGCTGATTTGAAAGTGGAAAAAATCCAAACTTTCATCAACGAAATCAATGCCGCTGTAAAAGTAGGTAGCGATTTGAAGCCTATCGTGGATTTTCTCAAAAAAATAGATGCCCCCTCCAAGCCAGAAGAAAACAAAGAAGAAAAAAAGGCTAATGATGATGAGCTTGGAAATATATTTGAGCAAGATGTACAACAATCAGATACCACACAAACAGGACAAGATACTCAGGCTAATCCTACACCTTCTACAGATTTTGCTATCAATGTAGAACTGGAAAATGCCGTCATTGCTATTCAGTTTGCTTACGAACTCAATAACGTTTATTTGCTGGATAAGGAAGGTAAAGTAAGGTATATCAGCCGTTCTACCCCCGAACAAACCTTGAACGAAACATTCAAAACACCTCCCATAGACCCTGCTATTGTGGTAAAAGGCAGAGATACTACTTATTTCAGTAAAGTTTCTTTACAACAACTGGGCAAAGAAAAAAGAACGGTATTTTGGGTATCTGCTCCTATCCGTGATAAAAACGTGACGGGGAATCCACTCGTTGGTCAGCTTATCTACGAAGTAGATATGGATAAAGTACAAAAACTCGTTTCCGATAAAGTTGGTTTAGGTGAAACGGGGCAAGTGTGGCTCTTACAAGAACAAGAAGGACGTTTTGTGTATCTTAATAGTTTCAAAGCAAAAAATAAAGAAATCAAATCATTAGACAAAGCAGGTGAAAAAGAAGATGCAGGTACGCCTTTCATTATCCGTAGAGCTTTGGATAAAAATGCTAAACACAGCGAAGCCATTGAAGAAGCAGACTTTTTAGCCGTTTCTCGCTATATTCCGGGAGTAGAGTGGGGAATGGTTGTAAAAAACGATAAAGCAGAAATTTACGCTCCTGCGGTGGCTTTGCTCCAAAGGTTTCTCATTGCTGGTGCTGTGGTAATCGTGATTGCCGTTGTTATTGGGATACTTTTCTCCCAACTCCTCACCCGCCCGCTGGCTGTTTTGCGTAGAACTATCACCTTGCTTGGAAAAGGAGAACTTCCTCCTGTGGTTACCACCAATAGCCAAGATGAAATCGGTGAAATGACCGAACAAATCAATGCTTTGGTGCAAAACCTTGAAAAAACTGCTAACTTTGCCCAAGACATCGGTTCGCAGAAATTTGACGTAGATTTCAAACCTTTGAGCGAAAAAGACGTACTCGGAAACGCTTTGATAAACGCCCGTGATAGTTTGATTCGCTCCGCCGAAGAAGCCAATATCAATGCTTGGGTGAACGAACGTCTCAACGTAATCAACGACATTTTGCGTACTACCGACAAACTGGAAGTAATGGCTGAAAAAATCTTGGCTTATGTGGTACGCGAAGTAGGAGCTATTCAAGGAGCTTTTTATGAAATGAAACGAGATGAAAAAGCAGGAACAGAAGAACTTGTAATGATTGCCAGCCACGCCTACAACAAGAAAAAATATTTAAGTGCTTCCTTCAAAGTTTTCAAAAATCGCTACGCCGAAGGGCTCGTAGGGCAAGCCGCTATTGAAAAAGAAGCTATCCGCCGTACTGAAATTCCTGATGATTATGTAACTATTACATCAGGGCTTTTAGGTGAAAAGAAACCTAAATTCTTACATATTTCTCCTCTCATTACCGCCGATACACGAGAAGTGTATGGAGTTTTAGAAATTGCCGCTTTGGAAGAAATTCCCAAAGGTTCACGCGAAGATGAATTGCTTACGCGTATCAGCGATAGTATTGCTCGTACTATCTTCAACATCAAAGTAAGGGAAAGTACCGATTTGCTTTTGAAAGAACAAACTAAACTTACCGAAGAGCTACAAGCCAATCAGAAAGAATTGGAAAAAAATGCCAAAGAACTTGCCGATAAAAACAAAGAAGTAGAAAAAGCCAACCAAGAACTCCAAGAACAAATTGAAAAGGTAAATCAAGAGCAACGCAAAACCCAAGCACTCCTTGAAAACTCATCGGAGGTTATTATTATTTACGACCCCGATAAAACCATTCGCTACGCTTCGCCTTCCGTAAGAAGAATCTTGGGCTTTGAAGCAGACGATCTTTTAGGAAAAAATGATTGGGATAATATTGAACAAGGAAAAGATGCTTTTGAAAGACTTTTCCGAGAGTTATTAGAATACCCTGATGAAAGGCACGCTGCCATTGAGTACTTGTACAAAACTGAAAGCGGGCATACCATTTGGATGGAAGCCACAGGTAGCAATCTAATTCACGAACCCGCCATTCAAGGCATTGTTATCAATGCTCGTGATATTACAGTTCGTAAAGAAGCTGAACGTGAGCAACGCCTTCGCGGTCAGATGCAAGCTCTCTCCGAAAACTCTGCCGACCTTATCTTACGTATGGACAAAGAAGGAACGGTTTATTACGTAAACCCCGTAATTGAAAGCCTTACAGGACACCCCAAAGAAGAGTTCTTGCAGAAAAAAATTACTTCCGATTATATCCCTCAAAAAGTTTTGAACGCTTGGTTCAAACTTGTAGAAACCTCGGTAAGAAACATCACTCGTGGCGAAGCTAAAGCCAGTGGTGTGGTAGATTTTGAAACCATAGAAGGACGTAAAATTATGAGCGTAAATGCCATTCCTGAAAGGAATGATATGGGTGAAATTGAAACTTTCCTTCTCGTTTCACACGATATTACCAAAAGTGAAGAAGACAAAGAAATTATCGCCGCTGCTAATAAGAAAATTACCGACTCTATCAATTACGCTAAACGTATCCAAAGTTCTATTTTGCCCGATAGCACTTGGTTACAAAGTGTATTCCCCGATTCTTTCGTGATGTTCAAGCCCAAAGATATTGTAAGTGGTGATTTCCCCTGGATGCTCAAAACGGATAATGGTGTATTTGTGGCAGTAGTGGATTGTACAGGTCACGGTGTTCCCGGTGCCTTGATTTCACTGATTGGCTATTTCCTTTTGAACAATATTTTCAGCGTGGAAGAAAATAAAAAGCTCAAACCCAGTGAAATTTTGGATATTCTTGACGAGTCTGTTGTACGTACGCTCAGGCAGACCGAAGAAGATGCTATCAGTAAAGACGGTATGGACGTTTCGCTTTGCAAAATCAATTTTGATACAAAAATTTTGGAATACGCAGGGGCTCACAGACCGCTTTACTATGTAGATACCCACAAGCCCGAAATAGAAGACCCATTAGAAGAAATCAAAGGCGACAAAATGCCTGTGGGTGGTGGGCAATATAAAAACAGAGGTGCTTTCGCCAATCACGAAAGACCCTACCAAGAAGGTGATATGATTGTCATTTTCTCGGACGGCTTGCCCGACCAATTCGGCGGACCCGATAACCGCAAGTTTTCACCCAAACGTATCAGAGATATTATCAAAGCAAATTTGAATGTGCCTATGATGGCTCTCAATGATGCCCTTGAAAATGAACTTAAAATATGGATGCGTTTAGATGATGAAAAAAATGCAACCAAACAAACTGATGATATTTTGGTGATTGGCATACGCTTTTAGATAAAGAGCGGGGGGAGTTCAAAAGATTAAAGTTTGAGGTTTAAGGGTTCAAGAGTTTAAACTTCAAACTCCAAACTCCAAACTTCAAATTCCAAACTCCAAACCCTCAAATTTTTGATTTTTTCAAACAATTTTCAGGAAAGTTTTTTGTTTTCAGAAAAATATTTAACTTACAGCAAAATTTTCAAAACAAAGCATAGTAACCATCAAAAATAGTTAAGCTATATGAAATATGTTTATGAACTGCACAAGACGATGATTGCCAACAATCTGATTTTGGTATATGAAGGTGAATTTACCCAAGATATTACCAAATCCATTTTGGCAATGGCAGAAAGAAATATGGACGCTATTGGCGAACTTGGGGGGGTAAAAAGAAAGGTTTTTAGTGTAATGGTGGAATGTTTACAAAATATTGTAAAACACTCCGAAGAACTCAACGAAAAAGATGAAGATGGCTTGAAAAACAATGCTATTTTTATGCTTGGAAAGCAAATCAACGAATATATTGTTACGTCAGGTAACCCTATTCGTAATGCCGCTATTCCTTCGGTACAAGCTAAAATTGAAAGAGTAAATTCTTTGGATAAAGACGGCTTGAAAGACCTCTACAAAGAAATTATCAAAAACACTGAAATTTCTGATAAAGGCGGAGCTGGTTTGGGCTTTGTAGATATGGCAAGAAAATCAGGGGAAAAATTAGGGTATAGTTTTGAGCCTATCAACGATGAGTATTCATTTTTTGCCTTGAAAATCATTGTTCCTCGTAGCGAATAAATTATTTTTCTCTCAAAGTTAAACATACAAAAATTTGTGATATAGTTATGGAAATCATCAATTTAGAAGGGACCGAAGAAACACCCAAAGTGATTTTGGATAAAGATAACGGCATATTTGAAATTTCGGGACGCTCTCTACCCGAAGACGTAAGAACTTTCTATCAGCAAGTTTTAGATTGGCTTGATAAATATGCCGCCGCACCCAATCCCGAAACTAAATTTACTTTCAAACTTGAATACTTCAATACAGCTTCCTCCAAAGTTATTCTTGATGTACTTACCAAACTGGAAGGCATCAGCGGTGCGAAAGTGATTTGGTATCATCACGATGACGACGAGGATATGGAAGAAGCGGGCAAAGAGTTTCAGGATATTGTAGATGGATTGCCTTTTGAGTTCAAAACTTACTAAAATTCTTACCTTATAGGCTTTTGAAAGCCTATAAGGTTTTCTGATTAAATCTGTTGTACCTTTTTCTAAATCCCTAATTCTATTATTATCTTGCTATAATTTTTTGCATATATGAGCGAAGCCGTACTCGATGCCCTCACCAAAGTTTTTGCTATTAC
Source organism: Raineya sp. (assembly GCF_053497555.1). Taxonomy (NCBI): domain Bacteria; kingdom Pseudomonadati; phylum Bacteroidota; class Cytophagia; order Cytophagales; family Raineyaceae; genus Raineya; species Raineya sp. The sequence continues at coordinate 40,288 of NZ_JBRCWE010000066.1, forward strand.
TATTTTACAAGACGGCGGGGTTTCTCCCAAAGAAGAAAATTTTGTGGCTGAATATTTCCAAGAGGTTTTAGCCCAAGATTCCATTCCCGCTTATATGCAAAAATATAAAGAATACTACGAAAAATTGTGGAATGATTTTGGAGCTAGAGTAAGCGAAAATGAAAAAGAAACTCTGCCCGGCGAAGAAGAAACAAGTAGTAAAAAAGTAACTGACGAAGAAAGAGCCTTTCAGAAATTTTCTGTGAAACTTGGCGGGCTTTTCCGCAAAGAAATCGCCCCTGAAAAAGAAAGTCGTTTGGTTTTGAGCCAAAAAATCCTCATCGTAGTACGAATGTTGGAACTTTTGGCTTCGGATAATCGTGTAACCAAAAGACGCTTGGAGGTAGTGCAAACCTCTGCCGATTATCTGCTCAAAAATGAAACGCTTTTCAAAATTATTTACGACTTCGTTTTCAAGAAAGCTGATGAACTGGTAGGTAACGAAAACATACTCACAGTTAGTTCGCTGTATATTCCTCGTACCAATACTATCAAGCACATTCAAATAGAAAGATTGGACGGCGAGCTGATATTTTTGCGTATGCCCGAAGCCAATATGTATTTTGTGAAATATACGGGCAGTGAAAATATTAAGCTCAATGATTTCTTGATGAAGCCCAACAAAATTTACCAATTTACTTCGGGCAGTATCATCAGAACACAAGCAGGTAACTCTTTCTATTTCAGCGATATTGTTGCTAATTTTACTGATGTTCAGAAAAAACAAAAACTTTCCTTCAATGCCATAGATATTGAATATAAGTTCAAAAATGGTAATTTGGGTTTGCGTGGCGTGAGCGTAGCCGAAAGTGCAGGTAACCTCATTGGCATTATGGGGGCAAGTGGAGCAGGGAAAACTACCCTACTCAATGTACTGGCAGGTCTGGAAACTCCTTCCAGAGGGCAAGTCTTACTCAATGGCATTGATATTCACCGAGAAAAAGATAAGGTGCAAGGAGTTATCGGCTATGTAGCCCAAGATGATTTGCTCATTGAAGAGCTAACTGTTTATCAAAATCTTTATTACAATACCAAACTTTGTTTCAAAAGTTTTACCGAAAAAGAACTGCACGAGCGAGTAATGAAAACCCTTGAAGACTTGGGGCTTGCTCATATCAAAGATTTGAAAGTAGGGAATGTTCTCAATAAAACTATCAGTGGTGGGCAACGCAAACGCCTCAATATTGCTTTGGAACTTATCCGTGAACCTGCGGTGCTTTTCCTTGACGAACCCACTTCGGGGCTATCTTCCAAAGACTCCGAGAATGTTCTTGACTTACTCAAAGAGCTTTCTGCCAAAGGAAAACTCATTTTTGTTGTTATTCACCAGCCTTCCTCCGATATTTTCAAAATGTTCAATAAACTTATCATTTTGGATACAGGAGGCTATCAGGCTTTTTACGGCAATCCTGTTGATGCTGTTATTTACTTCAAAAAACAAGATAACCAACTCAAAGCCGAAGAAGGGCAATGCCCCAACTGCGGTAATGTAAATCCTGAACAAATTTTTGATATTATTGAAGCCCGTACCATTGATGAAAGCGGACAATATACCAACCAACGCAAAAAAACGCCTATTCAGTGGAATGAGCTATTTTTGAAAAATTTTAGCGATAAAATTCGCCCCGTAGAAGAGCAAAGGGAAGTTCCGCCCAAAGCCTTAGATTTACCCCATTGGACAAAGCAAACCATTCTCTTCACGATACGCGATTTTCTGGCAAAAGCAGGCAATACGCAATATATGGCTATCAACCTTTTAGAAGCTCCCCTACTTGCCTTTTTGCTTGCTTTTATTATACGCTTCAATAACGACCCACTTACTTTGGGGTATAGCTATCGTTACAACGACAATATCCCCGCTTATATCCTAATTTGTGTGTTGGTAGCTCTTTTTATGGGACTCACCGTAAGTGCCGAAGAAATCATCAAAGACCGCAAAATTCAACGCCGAGAATCGTTCCTCAATTTGAGCAGGCACAGCTATCTACTTTCCAAACTCATTATCCTTTTCGGACTTTCTGCCGTTCAAACGCTTACTTTTGTACTCATTGGCAATGCTATTTTGGAAGTGAAAGGTATGAATATGATGTATTGGGCAGTGCTTTTCACGGTTTCTTGCTTTGCCAATATGCTCGGATTGAACATCTCTGCTACTTTCAATTCCGTAGTTACCATTTACATCACTATCCCTTTGCTACTTATTCCACAAATGATTTTGAGCGGTGTGATTTTCAATTTTGATAAGCTCAATCAGTTTGTAAGTGATAGAGGGCAAGTGCCTCTCCTTGCCGACCTTATGGTTTCGCGTTGGGGCTTTGAAGCCATTGCCGTTGAGCAATTCAAAAATAATCAGTTTCAAAAGCCATTTTTTGAGTATGAAAAAGAAATAAGTGTGGCAGATTTTAGGCAATTGTGGCTTGATGAACTCGGCAATGCTCGTGTAAGACTTTCTAAAATTTTGGATAAAAACTCTGATTCTTTAAGCAAAGTAAAAACTGCCGAACTCAAACTCATTGCCTATGAGTTGCAAAGAGAAAAAGCCTTTGACCTAAAAACCCCATACGGCAAACAAAATCGCCCTGCTTTCAAAGATTTTGATAATCTGCTCACCAAACTCAATATCAATACTTACAACGAAAAAGTTGAAGAGGAGCTCAAAAACTATCTGGAAGAGCTTGCAGAATACTACAAGGCTCGTAGAAACTACTTCAGCCGTGAAAAAAATGATTTAGAAGATAGATTAGAGGAAAAAGTGAAAGGCTACTCTTTGGAAAAATATAAGAATACCTATTTCAACGAAAGTCTATCCGATTTGGCTCGCAATGCCAATGTAAGAGATAAAATTTTACTTTACAAAGAAAAACTCTTGCAACAAGCCGACCCCATTTTCCAAGAGCCTCTGCTCCCTGCTCATTTCTTAGATTACAGAACGCAATTTCTTGCTCCTTCCAAGCATTTTGCAGGTATGCTTATCAATACCTACTATTTTGATATTATAGTAATTTGGCTGTTTTCGTTGGTATTGTATATCACCTTATACTACGAAACTTTCAAAAAAGCCCTTTCTTTATCTATTTTTGGGTTTTTCAAGAAAAAAGAAAAAAACAAAACAAAAAAATGAAAATTTTTCAGGGAATGTTTGAAATTTTAGAAAAAACTATTTTATTTTGAACTGAAATTCTTATTCTGGCAAAGTTCATACCCTCAAATTAAAACGTGTAAATTTTATGAAAAAAGTAATTTATAGCCTTCTGACTTTTACTTTCATAGCTATTACTGCTTGTGATAATAACGACGACATCAGCAAAGTAGCAAGCGATACAACTAAAAAAGTAAAATCAGGTAAAGAAGCCATTGATAAGAAGACTATCAAGGAGTTTGTAGATAGAATCCCCAGCCCTATGATTATTTCTTCTATCATCAAAGATAGTGGCATTGATTACGACCAAACGCTACTCAATTCGGTAGATAATGAATCTAAATATGTGATTGAGTTTAAGCAGGCTCTCAATCTTGGTGTTTTCAGTACAGATTTGGGCTATGCCAATATTTACGAAAAATCGCAAGATGCTATCAATTTGCTTGTGGGGGTAAAAGATATGGCTGATAATCTTAAAATCGGTCAATATTTTGAATTTGAAAAAATCAAACAACTTTCTAAAAGTAAAGACAAACTTGATGAACTCCTGCAACTCACCGAAGAGAACCTTATCAACATCAATAACAAATTGTACGAGCAAGATAGAAGCGATTTGACCGTGCTTATCATTACTGGCGGTTGGGTAGAAGTAATGTACTTGGCTACCCAAGTAGTACAGAAAAAACCTGTTAAGGATTTAGAGCAAATGATTGCCGACCAAAAAATTGTTCTTGACCAAATCGTTCAATTGCTGGATTATTACGCCAGCCAATCTAAAATGAGAGATTTGCACGATGAACTCGTAGATTTGCAAAAATCTTTTGAAAAAATCAAATTCACCAAAAGCGAAGGTGAAACCAAACAAGAAGAAAAAGAAGGTACTGTATCCGTTCAGCAAGGTGGTAGCGAGCAAGCCGAAATGAGCAAAGAAACGCTTAATGAAATTACAACCAAAATCGCCGCCATTCGCAATAAAATCGTTAGCTAAAATTTTTTACTTCAAAAGGTTCAAAAACATCAGTTCTTTTGAACCTTTTACCCTTTTGATACGCTTAACAATCAATTTTGAAAATTTATGAAAAAACTATTGATAGCCTTTGTTTTTATAGGGGGAATGTTGGGAAAAAGTTTAGCTCAACAGAAAACAACTACTACTCAGCAAAACACCAAAACCGAGCAAAAAACTACTACGCAAACGCAGAAAGATACTAAAACGCAAACTGACCCCAAAAAACAGGAAACTAAAAAAGAAGAGAAGAAAGAAGTAAAGAAAGAAGAAAAAAAAGAAGTAAATCCACGTATTGAAAACTGCAATCCTATTGGTTATATCAGAGATATTACTGATGCAATGAAAAGCTCGGGGTACAAGTTTTTGAGAAGTTACAAATTGGAAGGTCCTTCCAATAAGCCCATAGAGCAACAATATACATTGAGCAAAGGAACAACCTATTTTATCAGAATAGAATCTTATGTAGATAGCCGATTGAAAGTGGTACTCTACGACCCCGAAGGCAGAGCAGTAGCCTCTACGTTCAACTCCAATACGCAAAAATTTTATCCTTCCATAGAAATACAATGCAGTAAAACAGGTGTGTATAAAATTTCTTTTGAACATCATTTCAATAAAAGAGATTTCTGTGGTGGAGCTGTTTTAGGTTTCAAACGTTAAAAAAAAAAATTTTATGAAAAAAATCTTTTGGCTTCCTCTGTCTGCTATTATCTTGATGGCTTGCCCCAAAAGCGACAACGAACAAAAGCCTACGCAAGACACTACTCAAAAGCAAACTAACACCAAAACGGAGTTCAAAACCGATTACGAATTGCTGAATGCAATGCCAAATCCTATTGAAATGACCGACCTTATCAAAAGTTCGGGAGTAGAATACGACAACAGCCTACTAAATAAGCCTGAAAACATTGAAAAATACAACGCCGAACACCAAATAGCCCTCAATTTGGGCGTGTATAGCGTAGATTTGGGTTATGCCAATTTACACAACAAGACCCAAGATGCTATCAGATTTTTAGATGCTACTCGTAAAATGGCAGAAGGCTTGAAGGTCGCTCAATTTTTTGATTTTGAAAAAATCAAAAAAATTACCCAAGAAAGCAAAGATATGAACGAGCTTATTCTTACCACAGGTTTAGGACTTACAGCTATGCGTCAGAAATTGGAAGAAGACAAACGAGGTGAAGTGCTAACTCTGATGGTAATCGGAGGCTGGGTAGAGTCGCTGTACTTGGCTACCCAAGTCGCCGAAAAAGCGAATAAACCTGCTCTAAACGAAAAAATTGCCGACCAAAAATTCGTCGTTGAAGCTATCTTGAAAGAATTAGAACCCAACAAATCAGTTTCCAAACACATTGAAAGTCTTTACAACGATTTACAGAAAATTGGTGAAAGCTATAAAAATATCAGTGTAGAACCGCAAGAAGGCAAACCTACCAAGGTAAATATGAGTAAAGATGACTTTCAAAAACTCTCACAAGCACTCAAAGAAGCCAGAGGGCGTATTGTGAGTTAAAAATTATTGCTTAATGTATTGACAGCAATCATATTTTTTATTACTTTTGAAATCAAAACCAGAACTCTCAAAAAATCAACACATATATGAAAAAGGTATTGTTTTTGCTCCTCGCTTTTAGCTTTGCATATTTTGCAAATGCTCAATGTGATGTTACTGAATACACCAACAAATGTGCTGAACGCCTCAAACCCGATGGTTTCAAGTATCTCAAAAGCTACAAACTGGATTTTATGAATGGTAGCAAAAAACAAATCATCTATTCTTATGTATTCAGCAACAATACAAGCTATCGCATTACTATTGCCAATAGCGATAACAAAGGGCTTTTCGTAACGCTTATGGATTCAGAGAAAAAGCCCGTAGCAAGTAGCTACTTAGAAAAGGAGAAAAAATATATGCCCGCTATTGATATAAAATGCTCACGTACAGGCATATACTACTTGGCTTACGAAGTAAAAGAAGGTAAAGACTACTGCGGCTCTAGTGTCATTGGCTTCAAAAGATAAAATTTTCAAAAAATTTACATAAAAGGTTGTGTTTTGCTTTCGGCAAACACAACTTTTGTTTTTTTACAGCTAAATTTTTGCAGTATGCGTAATAAGCTATCCTACTTCTTTGGCACAATATCCAACATTGCTTTTGTGTTGCTACTATTAGCTTTTGTTTTGAAAAACTTTCAAAGTTTATCTGCTGAAACCTTCAAAACACTATCTCTAATTGCTTGGGGTTCTTTGGCATTGGCTTCGCTATTTGAAGGCTTATTTTTTCAGGGAAAAAACAAAGTTTTTGTGCTTTTTACGGGCTTAAGCATTTCGGCTACTGCAATGCTTATTCTTTCACGAATTATGGATTGGCGTAATTTTGGGAACTTACAATATGCCCCTTATGCTTGTTTGATAGCAGGCGTATTGCTTCTAATTCTTCAAAGAAACTTATCCAATATAGCTACCAAAGCCCTACTTATTGGTACAATAGGACTTTTGATGATTATGGGAAAATTGTAAAAATATGCTCAAAGGAGAAGTTATCAATGGCTATGTAATTTTGCAAGATTTCACAACCGCAGGCGGCGGACTAAGCAAATGGACTTTTGCTCGCAAAGGAGAAAAAGAATACTTCATCAAAGAATTTCTTTCACCCAAGTACCCTACTGAAACCTCACCGGGTAGCCCCAAGTCCAAAGAACGTAAAAAGTTGGAATGTGAAAAGTTTGAAAACCACCACAAAACTCTAATGAAGCAAATCAATGAGCGTTGTGGTATAGGTGGTAATTTGGTAGTTACGCTTGATTTTTTTCGTGTAGGAAGCACTTATTACAAAGTAACTGAAAAAGTTGATGTAGCTTCCCTTTCTCCCAAAGAGATTTACGCTCTTCCTTTACCAAATAAAATTCTGATACTTAAAACTATAGCTCACAGCCTCAATATTCTACACAAAGCAGGTATCGTACACGGCGATTTGAAACCCGAAAATGTACTTATCAAGCAAACCCGCCTGAATTATTATACCACCAAACTCATTGACTTTGATAACAGCTACTTTTCGGGTAAGCCACCCGAATTGAGCGAAGAGGTAGTTGGCGATATGGTTTTCTATTCCCCCGAACTGACTCGCTACATTCAGGGCAAAGAAAATCCTGAAAATTTAAGCACACAATCAGATATTTTTGCCTTGGGCTTGCTATACTGCATTTTTTTGCAAGGCGAACTGCCCGATTTCCCTAAAAAATATGCCTACCCTTGCCTTGCCGTAAATGAGGGCAAAGAGCTTAAACTTATTGATGCCAAATTACCCAAAAAGCTAAAAAAAATGGTGAATGCAATGCTTGCCCCCTCTCCTGCCGAACGCCCTACCGCAGAAGAAATCTTTGAAACTCTCAAAAATCTTGATTTGAAAGATGATGATGAACTGATAAAAGTTCCTGAAAGAAAATCTTTTGTAGAAACTTATTGGGAAGAAAAAGAGAAAAAAGAAGCCGAAAGCAAAAGTTCCAAACTCAAAATGACTTTCAGTAAGAAAAAAGAAAAAACTAGCGAAGAAGATCCCTGGAAGAAAGTTGAAGAGTTAGCAAAAAAATTGAAATTTGAAACAGATGAACCTATCAATGATAGTAGCGAAAGCAAACTACGAGGCAAAGGTCTGAAAATCGTAAAAAAATAAAAAACAAAAGCCTTCAAGTTTTGAAGGCTTTTTGGTCTGATGTACCCTGGCGTGGAGTACATTACCAAGATTGAACTCAAAGCATTGGGCTTTAACATTGGTTTTTTCTCAAGACTTGGAGTTCGTGGAGCAACGTATGGAGGCTACAAATTAGAAAAAGCCCCCAGCGAAAAGGTGTATAAGGTTTTGAAATTGCTCTAATTTTTGTATATTTGAGCAAACAAACCATAAAAAGTATGGAAACTATTACGATAAAAGTAAAAAATAGCTCTGATGCTTTGAAAATTTTGGAATTGCTAAAAAAACAGCCTATAAAAATGCAGATTAGTAAAGTTGAAAAAACTAAAAAAACAACTAAATCTGCTACCCAAAAGGATATTGTTTCAAAAGAAAAGTTTTTGAAAGACCTCAAAGCTGGTTTGCAAGAAGTAAAAGAAATACAAAAAGGCAAGAGAAAAAAGAATACAATGAAAGATTTTAATGATTATGTCAAAAGTTAAGGTCATACCAACAGATTAATTTAATAAAAAGGCTAAACCTTTGGTAAAAAAATACAAATCATTACAAGATGAAATCAACACTCTTGCCTCAAAGATTGAGGAAAATCCTACAATGGGTGTGGATTTAGGTGATAATATCAGAAAGATACGTCTGGCAAGTAAAAGTAAAGGAAAAGGCAAAAGAGGTGGTTTTAGAGTGATTACTTATTTGCTAAATATCCAAAAAGATGAAACAGAGGTGTATTTGATTTCAATTTATGATAAATCTGAAATTGAAAATGTACCAAAAGAAGAAATACAAAGTATTGTAAAAGAAATACAGAAGTAAAATGCTTTCCAGATTGCCTCTAAACTTTTCAGAAAAAACAGACCGACAAATAGAACAGACTTACAAGAAATACCAAAACTCCAAAGTAAAGAAATTGGAGCAAGAAATAGCTACGCTTGTAGCCAAAGAAAAGGCTTTATTGCGAGAGTTATTGCCGCTGCAAGAAAAAATAGAAGCCAAGAAACAAGAAAAAATAAAGCTACAAAGAATTTTAGGACTCTTGTAAATCTTTAATCAATATTTTTCGCAAGTATGCCGCCAAAGAGATACCCATTTTTTGGGCTTTCTGTTTGGCTTTTTTCTTTAATTCGGGGGGAAGGTAAGTTTTTGCTTCTGCCATATCTATTTTGAAATTTTATTTTACTTTGGTTTTCAAATATAGTAAAAAAACACAAAAAACGCCCTAAAATCGTCCTAAAATAGGGCGTTTTTTTTGACAGGTATCTTGTTTTTAAGGAGTTTTTTGAAGTGTTTTGTAAAGTAAAAAAACACTCTTTAATAGATTTTAAGCGTACTTTTATGATAGACCTCATTTTGAATTATTTGCCTGATGATGTTCCTGCAATGCTTGAAAATTTCATTTCTCAAAAAGAAAAAGAAACGCAAGGGCAGTTGTTTGTGCAGGTATCTTACAAAAATATAAAAGTCAAAGCCCAATCAGAAAAGAACGTAGTGATAACTATATTTTGCAAGCAACCTGAAAAAGTTTTCCCTCTTTCAGATTACAACAACATTTTAGCTCAAACGCTTATTAAAAAAATCTTAGACGAACACAAAAAAAGTTTTCCCGCACAAATACGACTGCTCATCACTACCGTTTTAAGCACTATCAATATACAAAAAGAACTCAACAAGATTTTTGAAGGTATGGAAAACAAGCACAAGGGGGCGGTGCGTTTTGTATTGTACAACAAAGATGTAAATGGCAAAAAAATTACTTACATCAAAGAAATTTACCCGACTAATGAAGTAGAAAATCCTTTTGCACATTACTTTGAGCTACTTGTACGTAATGCCGATAAAATAGATTTAAGCCAAATTGTCAAATAATGATGAAACTTTTAGAAAGTGTTTGTAATGAGTTTGGAGTAAGTGAAGAGAAAATATACGCACCACACAAAAACATTGAAGCCCTAAATGCTCGTGGTGCGTACATTTACCTTCTGCGAGAAAAGCAAAAATTAAGCTATGGTAAAATAGCACAAATGGTTGGAATGAACAGCAGAGGCAATGTGTATAATGAATTTATCAAAGCCAAGTTCTTTTATGAAAGCAATTCATATCATTTCAAGGAAAAAATAGATAAAATTATGCAAGACAACGATGTTTTTGAAATGGACGAAAATCAGTTCAAAGCAAAAGAACTTGATGAAGTAGATACTACAGTTGCAGATGAAACGCCTGAACCGATTTCCGTAGAGCAAAGTCCGCTCTCCGAGCCAGTGATAGAACGAAACATAGACACGATTTTACGCCCACAACCACAGCCCCAGAGCGAAACCGATTTCATCAAGGAACTTGACGACTATCATCAATTTGAGTTAGAGCAAGACCGAGAAAATCCCGATACCATTCCCGAAGTAAATTTTAAGACCACAGGAAGCGATAATCCTGATGAGGTTTCCGTACAAATGGACGAGGACACGGCAAATTTTTCTACCGATAGCATTCTGAATCTGGTAGAATTTGGCAGTGTAGAACTTGCTTGTTATTACGCTCAAATAAATGAGCGTGAAGTAAGGGAAATGGAGAGAGACGGCGAAGTACCTCCCAAAAGTACCGAAATCACCAAAGAAGCAAACGAAAATAGCCGAAACAAATTAGAGGAAACAGCCTCCAAGAAAATAAAGCTACTGCAAGAGCCACTAAAAAAGGTACTCAAAAAACGGAGTGTTTCGGTAAGCCCTGAAAGTGCTTTGGTACTTGCCTTTTTGATGTTTGCTTTCTCAATGTTTATGACTGCCCGAAGCATAAGAAAAGACAACGAGTATTTTTTGGAAAAACTCAGAAAAATGAATACTGAACTGAAAAACTGAAAAAAGAGTAAGCAATGACAATAGAGCAGATTACCGCCCCAAAACAGCCAAACCTATCTTGCAGGATAGAATTGACTTACAAGGAAGTAAGAGCCATTTTACAGGCATTGGTGAGAACAGATGCCAAAGGCGAGGAGTTGGAAATTGTAATGGAACTACAAGATAAATTAGCTGATTTTTTACAAAATGCAAAAGTGCCAAATCAATCTGTAATTGTAGAATATGCCCAAAAAGTTTTAGAAAATATACTTTTTTTGGAGGAATTAGTAGAACACGTTGTAGTTTGTTTGAGAAAAAACTTTGTCTATGACAAAAAAGTAAAAAAATGGGTAATTACAAACAAATCAAAGATAAAACAGCTTCAACTCAAAAATGAAGATTTGCTTTATACGGATTTTGAGGTAATGATGTATTTTTTTAATGTGTATAAACGCAATGAATTGTTAGACGAATGAAAAAGTTTTACACCCTTGAAATAGAGCTTTGGAATGAAAGCAGAGATGCCAGGGAAGAAGCTCAAAGGATACTCAATCAAGAACCCATAGATAAAACCAATTTACTACTTGCCACACACCGAAAAGGTGTAATAGCCTTTATGGAGAGCCTAAGCTATCCCTTTATCGCAATGGCGTACAAAACTTTTTGCAAATATCTCAAAAAGCAGAAAAAAGTCTTGCTCGTGCCTGTAATTACGCTTGTAGTTGAGGCAAACAAAGATACCGAACCTGAAAATTTTGTAAAGCTCCAAAAAGAATTAGAAGCCGATACAAATTTGTTTCACAGATTTATGTTTTACGTGAATGATGAAGGTATAGAAAAAGAAGCAGATTTATGCAAAAACGAGAGCCAATGATAATGATAGCCGTAGGCACAAAAGGCGTGGGTAAGACCTTCACCACCCGCAAAGAAATTGCCTACCAAGTTATTCACAACAAACGTAAAGTGCTTATCTACGATGCGTCCTTGGACCCAGAACTTAAAAACTACAAAACGCTTCCCAAGCAATACATTTCCAAGTTTGCCAAAAGCCGAAAACCTGAAATTCGCCGTGTGCTTGCCCTTGATGAGTACGGCAGAGAACTCCCCACAGACAGCAAATTAGAACTACTCAAATACATTTTAGAAAACTTCCGAAATGGCATTTTGGTCTTAGAGGACTTTAACAAGTACGTAACCAATCCCAACGAATTGCAAGAGCTTATCGGAGTTATCACTACGAACCGACACCGAAACTTAGATATTATTTTTCATTATCAAAGTTTGAGAGCCGTTACAACCCGAATGTTTCAGAATACACGTTGTTTTCGTGTGCATAAAGATTTGGAAAGCCCTGATACTTTCAAAGAACGTCTTTCGGATAAATACGAACTTTTCAAACTTGCTTATTTAATCGTAGATAATGAGTACAGAAAAGGTACGCCACAGGGTAAAAGGTTTTATTTGTACGTACTTACAGACGATTTCAAAATACTTGGAGCAAGCGAAGAGCAATTTGCCCAAGCCTGTCAGAAATACCTTTGGGCAAATAGAACTTTACTCAAACGTATCAAAGAAGAGCAAAACATCTCTACCGAACAAGAAGCTATTGATTTTTTTATTCAGGATAGGAAGAGTTTGTATTTGAAGTAAGATTTTAATTTTATGAGCAATATTGAGAACTCGTGCAGAATTTGAGCCTTTGAGTTTTTTCAAAGGCTTTTTTCTTGTTTTTAGCTTATTTTATACAGAACACTTAAACGTTTGAAAAACAAGCGTTTATTTTATCAAAAAAAACACTTTGGAAATTAAAGTGTTTTTTGTAACCCTTGTTTTGTTTTGTGCAAGAACATTTTTTTATTCACATCTTGCAGTCGTCAAAAAAGTTTTAGCTAAAACAATAAAACAATGAATTGGAAGGATTTACTTTTGATTTTTTTGGTGGTACTGGCAGCTATTGTTGCTCACGAACAAGGTATAAAACCATTGTTATCCAAAAAATCTGAATCTGAAAAAGCTGAATAGACAAGTTTTGCGGTGCAATCCCCAAGCACATAAAAAAAATGGGTGTAGCAAAACAAGGACGAAGCCAAGTCCTAAATAAGAGTGGCGTTTTCAAAACATTCCAAAAAAACTATAAACAACTATAACTATGTTTCTTAACAAAAAGACAGCATTAGAAGAGCTTGAAAAAGAAGCCGAACAAATGTTTTTGAACTATGACGGCGGAGATGGCTATGATGATAGCTATGACGAAGAGTTTGACGACTACGATGAGGACTATGACGATGAACTCTATGACTATGACGAGGACTATGACGAGGAATACGCTGGTGTGCCTATGGGCAAATTAGGCGTATCGGATAGAACCCTTGCTATTGTCGTGGAAAATACAAACGCAACGCCCACAGCCGTTAATTTGTTTGGTGCGTTCAAAAACCTTTCTGTTGCGGGTTTTGGTATTCCTGCGGGTGTCAATGTTACCGTGCCTGATAGCTCTTACGCACAGGTGCTAAATGAGATTGCGTCTGCACCTATGCACATCAAAGGCATCAAGATGATTGTTACCAACGCAATTCAGTTCAACTACACATTGCAATTTGTGAAGAAAGAGGCAACAGGAAGCGAAGAGAGAGACCCTCTGCAACCTGCACGCTACCTTTCTGCTTTGCAAAATCAAGGTACAATCGTAGAAATGCCCGGTATCAGGTTTCCACTTGACGGGAAAGTAGAATTGCAAAGTACTTTCCACAACGGCGTAACTACACAATTTATTTTCTCGGTTGTTAGCAAAGTGGATTTGGCACGTGTGGCACAAGGCAAGTCTGTTATCCGAACCTCCACTGCTCGTCGTCGCAGACCACGCCGCAAAAAGTAGTTTCTTTTTGAAAAGCTCTTAAAGCCAGCAGCAGCAAACGCTGTTGGCTTTTTTTCTAAAAAAACAAGGTATGAAACGCATTGCACAATCCTATCACCACAAGCCCAAACATCTATTGCCTTTGGTTAGCTACATAGCTAAACGCAACGAAAATGAATTGATTGACTTTCTTGAAAAAAAGAAAGTCAATACTGGCGTAGATACCAAAGATGTGATAGACGCCACGGCATTTTACGTAGCTAAGGAGCAAAGAAAAGGGAATTTTAGAAAAGCAATCAAGGAACTGTACAACTTGCACCCAGACAAGGAAGCTATTTTAGAGCTTTTTAGCAAGCAAAATAGCTTTGAGGGCAAAGAAGTATCTGTAAAAGAAGAGAAGAATGAAAAAACTAATTTTTTCAAAACGCCTTTGTTTCGCTTACTTGTGGTGGTTATAGTAATTTTTGTATTGATTGTAATAGTTTCAAAAATAGGAGATTAGTATGGCGGCACAAGCAATAGCAGGAGCAATCGGACAGATAGCAGGCGTAGCGGGAAAATTTGCAGAAGCAAAAAATACACGTCTGCAAGGTACTCTTGCAGATAAACAAGGGTTTCAAGATACACAAAGCAGGCTTTTGCAATTACGCCAGCAACGTGAAGCACAAAGGCAACAACTTATACAAGAACAGCAAAGAACCCGCCGAACTACAATCATAGTAATTTCGGTAGTTTTAGGATTGCTTTTGATTTCAACGATTATATTTTTCGCACTTAAAAACAAAAAACAATGATTTTGGATAGCGATAGTGTAGAATTATTTGGAGGCAAGAAAAGAGCCTCTAAACAGGAACGAAAAGCCACTCGTAAGCAGATACGCAAGGAAAGAAGTGAAGCTCGCAAGCAGGCTAAACAACTTCGTAAAGAAGGTAAAAGAGCAGAAGCCAAAGCAGTGCGAAAGGCATTTAGACAAAAAGCCAAAAGTCTTCGCCGTGAAAAAGGTATGGGGCTTTTAGGACTTGGAAAATCTATTTTGCCTCGTAAAAAGCAAACCGCAAACAGCGATAGCCAAATGTCTGCCAATGCACAAGAAAATGCCCAAGAAATTGATGAGGCAGTTGCAAGCAACAACAGCGGACAAGATACTACCCAATTGAGCGAACCTCGCGTTGCTATAACAAATAGTGCAAATTCGGGTGGGGGCTTCTCTACATCAGCAGGCAATCAAACAGGCTCGCAAGATACAGGGCAAGACAGCTCGCAAGATGATGAAGGAACAGATGAAAATAACGGCGAAAAACCCAAGAAAAAATCCAAAAAATGGCTTTGGATTGGTGGAGGAATTGCTTTGCTTGTAATTGCTTTGGTTTTATTTTTTGTACTAAAAAACAAAGAGTAAAATGGTTTTTCAAGAAAGTTTTTTCGGAAAACGAGCCAAAGAGCGTAGAGAGCAAAGACGAGAGGCTCGTCGCCAGCGGCGAGAGCGTAGGCGTGAATTACGTATGCGAAAGAAAGAAGCAAAGGTGAAACGCTTAGAAACGCAAATAGAAAACCAGCAACTTGACAACCAAGCCAAGCAAGCCCAAGTAAATATGACTTCACGGCTTGCCGAAGCTGAAATTTCAGGGCAAGGGCAAAGTTTGGAGCAAAACAAATTACCAAATAATCCACAAAACAGAAATCAAACTATGTGGATTGTAGGCGGTGTACTCCTTTTGCTTGTTATCGGTGCAATTATATTTTTTGTAACCCAAAAAGATTAAAACAATGTTTGTAGAAGAAATTTTTTGCAACTGCCAAAATTACAGCGGTTGCACGTGTGGCGAAAATCAATTTTTCGCCTATACGGGTGGTGGTACTTTCCCAATGAAAAAGGGAGTACGGGGCGAACACGTAAGAGCTTTGCAAGTGGCATTAAATACCAAATTTAATACACCTGCTGCACTTCGTATTATTACGCCAACAGATTTTTGGGGCGATAAGACAGAGGCTTTAATGAGGTATCACGGCTTACCTTTGGAAATACCTAACGCACAGGTTCTACAACAAATTTTAGAAGGTAAAGTACCTAATACAAACACATCAGGCACAAATACTCCTACTGCTTCGGCAAATACTTGGAAAGATAGCTTAAAAGACCCTAATAAGGCACTTGGGCTTTTTGGTCAGCTGACTTCTGCTATCGGAAACTTGCGAAATAATAACCAAAACCAAGTGGTTCGCAATCAAGATTTAGAGTTTCGTTTAGGACAACAAGATTTTGGAGCAAGTGGCTTGCAAGCTGGTCAAGGCAATTTTGGTAATAATCCACAACAGCAAAGACGTTTGCCAGCGGCGGCTTGGATTGCCATTGTTTTGGTAGGTTTGCTATTTATTGGGCTTTTGGTTTTCAAATTGGCTAAATAATGCAAAGGTTTTTGGTAAAAACGGAAGATAAGCCTTGTAAAATTCTTATTACATTGCAAGGTAACGACAATATTCGTTTTGTGGGCAGATGCCCTAAAACGAAAACGACTTATTTTTCCCGAAAAAAAGAAATCAACGGCGTAGAAACTTTGGAATTTCCATTGCCTATTGCTCCCAAAGTTTTAGAAATTATCATTGAAGGCAAATGTAAAGTAAAGAATTTGACAAAAAACGCTTTGCCAGAGCCTAAAATTACGCTCAAAAAAGAAACTTACGATTTTATCAAACACGTTTGCGAGTTTGCTAAAAACTTCAATACACTTGGCACAGGTATTTATACCGATGATAAGGGACGTTTCCCGATTGTGCTTTCCAAGCAGATACGCAATAGAGACACGGGACAAGTAATGAATACCCCTGCACGTGTAAGCCGTGCAACAGGGCAAATTGAAGTAAGCCAAGAGAAATTCAAGAAATACACCGTGCCAATGCGTGTATTTGTGCTTTTGCACGAAAGAAGCCATTACGAGTTACAAACCTCAAATGAGCTTGAATGTGATTTACAGGCTTTGCAGTGGTATCTTGGTTTGGGTTTCCCGCAGACAGAGGCAATTTATGCCAACACAAAGATTTTTTCAGGCAATAATCCTGAACATTTAGACCGAGCCGAGCAACTTGTAGATTATATCAAGCATTACAATTATGCTACGGCAAGCTATGACAATGGTTTTTGTGGGGTATGTCAGTAAAGAATTATGCTAAAAAAATGGATAGATATTACGACCAAATACCAAAAAGAGATACTGATTTTTTTGGTATTTTTTGTATTGGTGCTTTTGGTGGCAAGCCGAAAACGCAAAAGAAAACCTAATTGGTTACGTCCTGCTTATCCTGTTACCAGCCCTTTTATGCCACCCCACCGACCTAATCACAACGGCGTAGATTATGGCGGGGCAAAAGGTTCGCCTATTTTGGCAATAGAAAAAGGTAAAGTAATTGAAGCAAAAACGGGGTGTATTGAGGGGCAACTACACTGCAACGGACAAAGAGGGAATTATGTACGCATAGACCACGAAAACGGCTACAAAAGCGTGTATTTGCATTTAGATACGATTTTGGTAAAAGAGGGTCAAAGAGTAAAACGAGGGCAAAAAATTGGTACAATGGGCAATACAGGCTATTCCACAGGAACGCATTTGCATTTGTCTGTTACCCAAAATGGGCAATACATAGACCCTGAAAAGTTGTTTAATTCCTGAAAAAAGGCTATTTTTGAGTAAAAAATTTGCAGTATGGCAGTAGAAAAAAATCCAATAGAGGAAGCCAAAAGATATGTAGCCAATGCCAAAGCTATTTTAGCTGAAAAAGCTAAAATAGAAGGTAAATACTACAACGACCCCAAGTATGTACGTATGGCGGGCAATACGTTATGGAATGGCGTTCTAATTGCTTTGGAAGCCGTTTGAATGTTGATATTGTAAAAACTGCTTTTCAGGAAGCAAAAGAAATAATTGATTGGTGTGAGATAAAATACAATCCAAATGGCAAGTTTTGAAAAATACTACCCTCGCCTCAAAAAATGGGAAGGCGGGTATGCTGTTTTAGCAGGGGACGCAGGGGGCTGTACTAATCACGGTATAGCCTTTAATTTTAATAAACACCTTATCAAAGACTACAACCAAGACGGCAAAGTAGATTGCGAAGATGTACGACTGATGCCTTTGGAGGACGCCAAACGCATTACCAAAACGCAATACTGGGATAAGTTTCTTGCCGATAGGATACGCACCCAAGAAATTGCCGAAATGCTTGTAGATTGGGGTTACAATGCAGGTATTGGCACGGCAACTCGTGAGCTACAAAAAATATTAGGCTTACCCCAAGACGGCATATTTACCGAAAAAACCTTGAAAGCTGTTAATTCTGCCAACCAAAAAAAACTTTATGAGGATTTGTTTCGGGCAAGGGAAGCCTTTTACAAACGATTAGGGCAAAGTATGCCTCAATTTTTGCAAGGTTGGCTCAATAGACTTTATGATTTTCCTGATAAAATTAGTTTCAGAGCCAAAATAGGTATTTTAGCAATAGTTTTACTTTTGTTTTTGGCGGTAATGTTGTACCTTTACCGAAAAGAAATCATAATTTTTTATAGACAATCGCTTGAAAAATTAAAAAATGCAGGTAGTTAGTTTTCAAGTACCGAGACTGTATGAGGACATCCCTTTGCAGATTGGAGGAACAGCTCAAAATCCTCTATCCGTAGAATTTTGGGTACCTTATAGCCAAGAAGAGAAAAAATTAGTTGAAAAGACAATTACTCTCTATGCCAATGAAACTCTTATGCAGTTTTGGGGTATAGACGATAACTCGCCCGCTCCGCCTACACTCAACGGCACTGGACGTGGTTCAGGACTTATTACTCCAATTGATTTACCCGTGATACACGCTGAATTGAGTGCTGTTTATGGTTATCCTGCTTGGCTACATATAAAACTGGCAGATTTCTTGCTCTACGATATGGAGCTAAAAAATCAAAATTTTTTGCATTATTCCGTGCCATTGCTTGACGATTTGACCAAAAAACTTTCTGAATTTAACGAAGCTATCAGAAAGGGTATTATTGTTGAAAAAATTATCATTGATTTTCAAGGCTCAAATTTTGAGGACATTTTTAAATCCTCACTTAAATACGTAAGACAAGAAACTGGCTACAAAACAGAAAAATATTATCCACTAAACCAATATTTTAGTTCTGACCAAAACTTAAAACGCATAGAAATTCCTCTTGAAAATGAAATTGCTTACAATAGCTATTTTGAGTTTAATTTCTTTGGCGACAAAAGTGTAGATTTTTCCCATATTGATGGGCTGAAAATAAATAATCAACAACTTATTTGGTTAGGCTTAATGCACCCCGTTGTATATGCTCCGTGGTATAGACTGTTTGATTATGGTGCTTTAGTTTATCCTCCCGATACTTGTGCAATTACTTTACATTACAAGGCAAAAGAAGTGAAAGTATTTTTTCCACAAAAAAAACCTAAACCCACGCTCACGCCTGAACCTGAACCCGAGCCACAAACTCAGCCTATTCCTACCAAAAAAACACAAGGACAAAAGCAAGAGCCGTTTCATTGGCTTTGGGCTGTTTTGTTGTTTGTAATTCTGCTTATTACCCTACAAAAAGCCTCTCAATAAGCATTTCGTAGAAACACCTAAACGCCTGAAAAACAGGTGTTTATTTTTTCAAAAAACACTTTGAAAATTAAAGTGTTTTTTGAAACCTCTTTGCTGTTTTATGAGAGAACGCTTTTCGTATTGTATGTTGCAAGAAAAATAATTTGTTATGCGAGGAGTAAAAATCAGCAAAGAAACAGCCGAAGAAGTACGCAAAGTCTTGGCTAAAGCTCGTGCCGAACAAAAAGCCAATTATGCTAAAATAAAAGCTACCAAAAAAGAAACCACAAAGGCTTCAGATAAAAAAGGTACAGCCGAAAATCCTTTGAAATTGAAGGAATATCTCAAAAAACAAGGTATAAAAGCAAAAGGCAAAAGTAAAAAGTAATGCAAACGCCCAATATACAAAGCAGTTCTCAATATTGGATAGATTGGCATAAGTGGCTGAAAAAGGAAATCGGTAAGTCGGGTGCTAATGATACCTTTATGCGTGCTTGGGTGCAAGTAGGGCAACAAAGCAACGCAAACGATGATACTTTGCGTGCTTACGCCAAAACACAAGGAATGAGCATTGAAGGAGAGTATGGTTTGCTTTCACAAGCTACCGATACTTGGCAAAGTGTAAATACGGGAGCTAAAAAAATTGGAAGTAGTTTCAATCTGGGTGTAATTCTACTGATTTTGATACTTGTAGGGGCAGTATATTTTTTATTCTTAAAAGACTGATGAGAGCGATTATTATACTTTTGGCAATTTTGGTAGGTGCGGTGGTACTCATACGCTCCACACAAAAACAAAAACCAAAACCGCAAGAGGAAAACTTTTCGGGCTTGGTAGATGGTGCAACCAGTGTGGCAAGTTCGCTTACAATTCTTGTGTTTGTGGTGGTAGGCGTGATTATCGTAGTGGCTTTGGTGCTTGTAAAGAAAACTACTGAAAACCCTGACCGAGCCTTTGAGGTGGCAGGAAAGGGGGCTGATTTGTATTCAAAAATTAAGCGTGCTTAAAATGGAAGATACCCTAAAAACATTGCAAATAGTTCATTTCGGTTTGGGAATATTAAGTTTCCTACTGATTATTTACCTTAATTACAGACGTTTAGAAGAAGTAGAAAATGGAAAACAAAACTAAAATACTCATTTTTGTTGCTGTATTGGCGGTAATTATTATTGCTTATGTGATGTATGATAAGCAAAAGAAAGCCAAGAAAAAAGCTGAAATAGATGCTCAAATTGGCAGTGGAGCATCAACGACGGTAGCGGGTGCGGCAACGGCAAATGTTGCTCCCGATGACGGCTACGACCCCGCCGCAGATGTACAAGCACTTTTGAAAACACGTGGCTATTGGCTTACCCCCGATGACCCCAAAGAAGCTATACGAATTATATCCAGTCTTGGCACGAAAGCAAGACTTGCAAAACTTAGACAAGAGTTCTACAAAGTAAAAGGACAAGATTTAGAAACATTCCTCATTGCAGGTTGGGACCCTATCATAGATAAGGAACATTTACCTGCTTATCGTTCAGCCATCAACAACTTAAAATAAAGCAAAAATGGAAAACAAGAAAATAATAATTGGAGGTATTCTGGGTATTGGCTTATTGATAGCCCTGATATGGTTTTTATTTTTTAGAAAAGGAAAATCGGGGCAAAGTGTAGTTGCAGGCATATTGCCCAATAACAATAATCCTAACAGACAACAAAATACAAACCAACAACCACAAAAACAGCAAGTTGTGTATGTAAATAGTGGTTCAACTTCTACATTTCCTTTAAGGCAAGGCAGTAGAGGGCAAGAAGTAAGGGTATTGCAAGAAGCTCTCAATAAAGCAGGCTATAATGTAGGTACTGCCGATGGTGTGTGGGGAGCAAGAACTCAAGCCGAATTTGCAAAAGCATTCCCTAATAAATTAGGTGTTAATGATTTGAAAGATTTGGAGGAAATTCTTGCAAAATTATCAGGAAAATCACCACAGACGCAAACCCAAACCCAGACTTCTCAGCAAAAGCCAAAAATGTACGAAATTGGTTTTGATAGCAATTTAGCTAATAAAAGAGCAACGGTTGTGTCGCCAAGGGTATTTGTGAAACGAAACCCAGTTACAGAGCCAAAGACGTACATAGGTGGGGTATATTATGAAAGTGGTGAAAGAATTACACTGACAGGAAGGTTAGTTGTTACGCCGAAAGATGATGGTACAGGGCAAGTTACTTGGGTTGAATTTGAAAGACACAATAATAACGGATTAGCTTGGATTAACAGGGAAATGATTTCCTATTAAGATATGGAACTCACACGAACACACAAGATTATTTTGGCAGTAGTAGGAATATTGCTACTTGTAGGACTTGGATTTTGGATTTTTAAGCCTAAAAAGAAGCAAGAAGAGAGCGAAAATTATTTAGGTGATGAAGCTCTGCTTATTGCAAGTCAAGTAGATGAAATGAACTACACACTTGCTCAAAAGCTCAATAATTTGGAGCAAAAGCAAGAAGAGGCTAAACTACAAGAAAAGCCCGATGATAGCTTTCCTTTGCGTATGGGAAGCGTAGGCAAGCGGGTAGAGCAGTTACAAGCCTTTTTGGTACGAAAATTTGGAGCGAATGTAATTGCGAATGGCATTTGGGACGAAAAAACACAAATAGCCGTAGAAAAGCATTTGAAGCAAAAAGAAATCTCTCAAAATGTTTTTGAAGCATACAATTTAGGATTATCAAAACTTCAATTTTTAAATAAAAACTCAAAAATCGTATGGAAAACAAAGGATTTTGGATTGGTGGTATAGTGCTTGCCCTCGTGGTAGGAATTGTTTTAGGTATAATTTGGCAAAAGCAAAAAGACAAAAAAGCCAAAGCCAAAACACAGGCACAAACGAAGCCTTCTACCACAACTCAGCCACAACAGCCACCTATTAAAGCTACCGTACAGCCACAAGAGCCGAATGACAAACCTGATACAAGTGTAATAAAAACGGCTTAACTATGAATAACCAGAACCAACAAAACCCCGATAATTTGCCTTTATTGGATAGACTTATCGGGGCTGATGGATTGAAAACAGACATTCGGGTACGTATCAATATTCCCGATGATTTTTATATCAAGTTTGGAGCTACGATTTTGCTCGTGGGTACGCTATTTTTTATTGCGTACTTTTCTATAAAAGTTATTGCTGAATAGTGGTTTATGCAAGAGTTTTTTGTCAATATAAAGTCTTTTCCAAACGGCACTGGCACGCAAGTAGTAGAAGAAGGGTGGCTGTATGGGAGTGTGTATAACAAAGGCAAAAGCGATATTACTATGCTTTTAGACGGCGAGACGATAAATCTTGCCAGCGGCACAATATACAATTTTGAGTTTTTGGGAAAGCCTTATATGCAACTCACTATCAAAGCAGGCTCAAACACGTTTGACGCAGTTTTTCATTATTGATTTTTATGGGATACATAAAAACAAATGGAGTAGTAGATTGGGGACAAATAGTTAATATCCCTAACAACATAGCTTACTTGCCCACTTTTGAATATTGGCAAGATTTAAGCTTTACTACTTTAATTGGTTATACAGAAGAGTTTTCAATAGTTATCAATCCGAATGAAGTTGTAAGCTATGAACTTGACTTGCTTGGAAGGAAACAAGGAACAAATGAGATATGGAGTGCAAAATATGTCAATGCTGTTGTAAATAATGCAGGCATACTTACACAAATAGGACTTTCGCAGAATTTCTTGAGAGAGAATTTTGTAAATAACCCTTCTGTTTTAGCAAATAACTCTGGCTTCACACACAGAATTTTTGTAGGTAGTAGTGTTATGCAAGCTATTAACTGGATTGGCAAAATACGGATTTTCAAAACAACATTACCGTAATGGCAGACTTACGAGCATTGATAGAGTTTATTGTGGCGATAGTTTCGGCTTACTTTCTCATCAAGATTGAGAATGTAAAGCAACAGAAAGATATTGCTACGCTTCAAAGTCGTGTGGATAGGCTGGAACAAAAACAAAACGAGGAAATCAGGGAAATACACGGCTTTATCCGTGAAATTCGGGATATGATACAAGAACTTGAAATTAAGATTTTGCAGAAAGATAGACGTACCGAACATTAAAAACGCTATAACTATGAATTTTCGTTTTCAGAATTTTTGGAAAGATTTTGGGCTGACGTTGGTGGGCATTTTCATAAGCAGTCTTGTAATTTTGGTTACTTTGGGCTTGATGTGGAAAGGCAAACTTACCGCCGAGCAAGCAACAACTTTTCTTAGTGTAATTACACCTGCAATTATCACCATTTACGGGCTTGCAGGGAGAGAAAATAAACCTAATAATTATGAAAACTCAAACGGCTCAAACGGCAAAACAGGATAAGCGTTTGCAAGAACGTACAGACGCTTTTGCACAACAAAGAAGCAAAGAGTATCCACAAGTAAAAAGCTATGTTCGGGACGCTGTTTAGACTTTCGGCTTATTTATTGCCTTTTGCGGTAGGAATTTTTGCAGGCTACTTTGCGAAAGAGCAGTTTTTTACAAAACCTTGCCCCGCTTGTGTGTGTCCTGAATGCCCGCCTTCAAATATTACGTATTTGGTTATCAATAACGAAAAACTGAAAGTAAAGGGTAACGGCTCATTAGATTTGACCAATATTTTGAAAGATAATCAAATCAAGCAAGAAAACAAGGAACTGAACGAAAAGGACACCTTAAAACAAAAACCTGAACGTAAAGGATTTTTCAAACGAATTTTCGGTAAAAAGTAGAACTTATATGGCAGAATTTGAACCTTTTTTTCCGCATATACTTCGTTGGGAGGGTGGTTATGCAGATTACAAAGAAGACCCAGGTGGTTGCACCAAGTACGGCATAACTATCCACACGTGGAAAACTTTTGGTTATGATAAAAACGGCGATGGTATCATCACTTGCGAGGACGTAAAACGCATTACCGAAAAGGACGCTGAAGCGATTTATGAGCGTCAGTTTTGGTACGCAAACAATATGCACCTTGTAGAAAACCAAAAACTTGCCGAACTGATATGCGATTGGTGTATCAATAGCGGTGCAGGTGTTGCGATTGTGCGGGTGCAAAGGATACTGAACGAACTTGGGGAAAAATTAGCCACTGACGGCGTTTGTGGTATCCTTACCATTACGGCTATCAATAGGCACGCCAAAGAGCTTTACAGAAGGCTTTGGAAGGCAAGA
This sequence comes from Raineya sp., assembly GCF_053497555.1. NCBI lineage: Bacteria > Pseudomonadati > Bacteroidota > Cytophagia > Cytophagales > Raineyaceae > Raineya > Raineya sp. The sequence continues at coordinate 64,638 of NZ_JBRCWE010000066.1, forward strand.
GAGATATTTTACTACGATATTACCAAGCGAAACCCCGCTTTTCGGATTTTCTTGCAAGGTTGGCTCAATAGGCTCAATAGCTTTCCGAAAGAAATTTAAGATTTTAGGGTTTTAGAGTGTTTTTTTTCATATTTGTTTCTAGGCTTAAATTTGCCTTTACAACCCCTGCCCACTGGGCGGGGTGTTGTGTATATAACAAAAGCCTCGTAAGAGGCTTTTTGGCTTAATTTACAAATGTAAACTTTTTCAGCTCTTGTACTTTTTTGCTATTTACAAATGTAAATTCATTGTTTTACAGAAACTTACAATAAATTTGATTTACCTTTCTATATTTCAGGGGCGTTTTTGAGGATTTGGCTTTTC
>NZ_JBRCWE010000067.1:0-23125 GCF_053497555.1 Raineya sp.
TGATCACCTCTTCCCATTCCGAACAGAGCAGTTAAGCCCCGAAGCGTTGATGGTACTGGCGTAACAGCTGGGAGAGTAGATGCCGCCCCGCTATCATTCAAACACAACCCTTCACTGAAAAGTGAGGGGTTTTTTGTTTTCTTATAGTCTTACCGAAAGCATCAAAAAATCATCTCTTTGAGCAGTATCTTGCTTAAATTCTGCAATTTCTTGCATAATTTGAAGCTTTTGCTCTTCGGCAGGTAGTTGATAAGTTCTTAAAATCAAATCTTTTAGGCGTTTTAAGCCAAATTTTTGTCGGTTATCGTTGGCAATATCAGGAACGCCATCAGTAAAGAGGTATAATTGATTACCACTTTCCAAATGCAAGGAATGTTGTTCATATTTTCCCTCTGCATAAATCTGCAACCCTCCAACACTTTTTCTGCTACCCGGAACTTCTAAAATAATGCTATTCTGCAAAATATACAAAGGGCGACGAGCCCCTGCAAAAGTCATTCGGTAATGAAAAGGGCTGGTTTTTTGAAAACGACACAAGGCTACGTCCATTCCATCGGAAGTTTCTTGTGAGAAAATGGAATTGGAAAGTTCTTGATGCATACTTTCTAATATATCTTTGGGTTCCCTGATTCGTCTTTCTTTAATAGCTTTATTTAGTTCCGTATGTCCAATAACACTCATCAAAGCTCCTGCAATGCCGTGTCCTGTGCAATCTACAAGGGCTAAATATGCTTCAAAATCAGATACTTGATGAAACCAATAAAAATCTCCCGAAACAACATCAAGCGGAGCATTGATTTCAAAAAAATCTTGAAAAAACTCTAAAAGAGTTTTATCCTTTGGCAGGAGTGCATTTTGTATTTTACTTGCATAATTGATGTTTTGCCCCAACTTTCGGTACATTGCCGAAAGCTCGGCTTTTTGCTTTTCTAATTTACGAGCATATTCTTTTGCTTCTTTGTATTGCTCAAAGTATTTTGCTTCTATTTTTTCAAGTTCTTGGGTTAAACTTTGTAAAAGAAATTGGTTTTCTCGTTTAATTTTGATAGTTTCAATGGCTTTTTCAAGGGTCATTTTTACATCTTCCCTTTCCCAAGGTTTAGTTATGTATTTGTAGATACCACATTTGTTAATAGCTTCAATAACTGCCTGAATATCTGCATAACCTGTCAGAATAATTCTAATTGAATCTGGGTAGTCTTTTAAGACTTTTTCTAAAAACTCTACCCCTGACATTTCAGGCATTTGCTGATCCGCAATGACAATATCAATGTGGTTGTTTTTTAATATTTCAAAAGCCTGTTCAGGTTCATAAGCTGTAAAAACGTTATACTCCCTTTTGAAAGAAATTCGGAAAATATCCAAATTGCTCTGCTCATCATCTATGTAAAGTATAGAAAATTTTTCAGGCTGAAATTTCATAGGATATTGACTATATTGGAGTAGCTCTTGAATAAATACCTTGTGCGAAATTTTTAAGAGTAATTTCGCACAAGTTTAGGCTTTGAATAGGAAAGGCTTATTTATTTTCAAAAAGTGTTCCTATCATTATTTCAGAAATTTTTTGATATACAGCTTTCCAAGATTCTTCCAAATCATTATTCCACTCACCTCCATACATACTTTTGAGCATATGCACGAAGGCGTGCCCGAAATAAACAAAATGTTCAGGACTGAGCCCGTATCCGGCGTGTCTTTTTGCAAGGGCTTCTAAATCAGGTTTTACACTATCCCAATTATCAATACTTTTAACTAACTTCCCGATTGCGGCAACAAGCATTTGAGATTGCCGCTCCATTGGAGTATTCTTAAATAAATTTCTTGTGTCAGGTGCTAACTCAAAAAGTTTGTCATAAAGAGTTTGCGTTGCACTTAATGTTCCTGCTAAAACTTTGGGGAACGATTTTTTTACAATTTCTGCTTGTTGGGGTGTCATAGGTGTATTTGTTTAGTTAGTGATGCATACAAATTTAGATAAACTTTTCAATATTCCAACAACATTGCAATTTTTTATTTTGGAAAATTTATTCACTCAAAAAAATCTGTAATTTTGGGCAAAATATGGTTTCATCAAAAAAACAGATACACCAATGAAAGTAACCGTAATTGGAGCAGGCAATGTGGGAGCTACCACTGCCGATGTACTCAGCTATCGTCAAATTGTTGATGAAGTTGTACTATTGGATATCAAAGAAGGCATCAGTGAGGGAAAAAGTTTGGATATGTTGCAAGCCACTACCCTAACTGGCTCACTGACACGCCTCATTCCTTCTACCAACGATTATAGCCTTACGGCTAATTCTGATGTGGTGGTTATCACTTCGGGAGTGCCTCGCAAGCCGGGTATGACACGCGAAGAACTTATCGGCGTAAATGCAGGCATTGTAAAAAGTGTAGTAGAGCAAGTAGTGAAATATTCCCCCAATACTATTTTACTGATTGTTTCCAATCCTATGGATACAATGACTTACCTGGCTCATAAAGTGGCTGGGTTGCCTCAAAATCGTATTATCGGAATGGGAGGAGCTTTGGATAGTGCCAGATTTGTAACGTATCTTTCTAAAGCTCTTAATTGCTCTCCTGCTGATGTACAAGGAATGGTTATTGGAGGACACGGCGATACCACAATGATACCTCTGACACGTCTTGCTTCTTACAGAGGAGTGCCTGTGAGTCAGTTCCTTTCTGCTGAAACGCTCAAACAAGTTGCCGCCGATACAATGGTAGGAGGAGCAACCCTTACCAAACTCATTGGTACATCAGCTTGGTATGCTCCGGGTGCGGCTTCAGCGGCAGTGGTGGAAAGCATTGTACGCGACCAAAAACGTATTATTCCTTCTTGTGTGCCACTTAATGGCGAATATGGACAAAAAGATATTTGCTTGGGTGTGCCTGTGGTGATTGGCAGAAATGGTTGGGAGAAAATTGTAGATATTCAGCTCAATAATGAAGAGCAAGAACTCTTCAATAAATCTGCCGAAGCAGTTCGTAATATGAACAATGTTTTGGCTACCTTGAATTTGTAAAATCCAAAAACAACTTAAAAGTGCCTTCGTAAAAAACGAGGGCATTTTTATTATACTCAAAATCAGATTTTTAAGTATTTGAAAATCAAAGAATAAAATCCTGTAAATCCTGAAAAATGCTTTAATCTTGGTATATTTTTGGCGTATTCAAATATTTTTCAGAAATTGCCTTAAAAATTAAGCAACCCTATGGAACTAACGCTATTACTTATCAAGGGAGTGATTATTTTGCTCATTTTCGGTATTACACTGCTGATAGCTACTTATTCTACGTATGCAGAGCGTAAAGTTGCGGCTTTTATTCAAGACCGAATAGGACCCAACAGAGCAGGACCTTTCGGATTGTTGCAACCTATTGCCGATGCAGGTAAGATGTTTTTCAAAGAAGAGTTTATTCCTGCACAAGCCAATAAATGGCTTTTTATACTCGGACCTGCCGCCGCTATGCTTGCCGCTACAATGACTTCGGCGGTTATCCCTTTCGGAGCAGAAATGGAGCTCTTTGGACATAAATTCTACATTCAAGGAGTTGATGGCAATATTGGGATTTTATACGTTTTTGCTGTGGTGGCTTTGGGGGTGTATGGTATAATGATAGGCGGTTGGGCTTCTAATAATAAGTATTCGCTACTGGGGGCTATTCGTGCCGCTTCGCAAAACATTAGCTACGAACTTGCAATGGGGCTTTCTATCATTGCTATTGTAATGATGGTAGGTTCGCTTTCTTTGCGTGAAATCGTTGAAGCTCAAAAAGATGTATGGTTTGTCTTTTATCAGCCTCTTGGTTTTGTTATTTTCCTAACTTGTGCTTTTGCAGAATGTAATCGTACTCCCTTCGATTTACCTGAATGCGAAAGCGAATTGATTGGTGGCTATCATACGGAATACAGCAGTATGAAACTTGGCTTTTATCTTTTTGCCGAGTATATCAATATGTTTGTTTCGTCTGTAATGATTTCTACACTTTACTTTGGTGGCTACAACTATCCTTTTATGAGTGTAGTAGCTGAAAATTTTGGTCAGAATGTTGCCAGTATTTTGAGCGTAGTAGCTCTTTTTGCCAAAGCTTTGTTTTTTGTATTTTTCTATATGTGGGTACGTTGGACGCTCCCCCGCTTCCGCTACGACCAGTTAATGAACCTCGGTTGGAAAGGCTTACTACCGCTTTCTATTCTCAACGTAATTATTACAGGTATTGTGATTTTGATTTTGAAAAAGTAAGAAAAAACGTAATTGTTTAGGTCTAATTTTATAGAAACAGGAAACAAGAAGCAGGAAACAGGATTTAGGACACTGGATATTTAGACAGAGTAAAACTTTTATCTCAAACTCTTGAACATTTAAGCCTTTTGAACGTAAATAATTACAAAAATTTTTATGTGTCTCAAAATTGACATACACACGCATATCATACCCGAGCATTTGCCCGACCTAAAAAAAAGGTATGGTTATGCAGGTTTTGTCAATCTTGACCACCACAAGCCCGGCTGTGCAAGAATGATGATTGACGGCAAATTTTTCCGTGAAATTTATGCCAATAGCTGGGACGCCGAAGTACGCCTCAAAGAGTGTGATGCTCATAAAGTTGATGTACAGGTTCTTTCTACTATTCCTGTAATGTTTAGCTACTGGGCAAGTGCCTTTGATGCTCTTGACCTTTCAATGTTTCTCAATGACCATATCGCAGAGCTGGTTCATTTATATCCGAAACGATTTGTTGGTTTGGGTACAGTGCCTCTACAAGAGCCCAAATTAGCCATTCAGGAGCTTGAACGCTGTATGAAAATTGGCTTGGCAGGTGTGCAGATTGGTTCGCATATCAATAATTGGAATCTTTCTGATGAAGTGCTTTTTCCCTTTTTTCAAGCGGCGGAGGAACTTGGAGCGGCGATTTTCGTGCATCCTTGGGATATGATTGGCAAAGAGCGTATGCCTAAATACTGGCTTCCTTGGCTGGTGGGTATGCCTGCGGAAAGTTCTCTTGCGATTTGTTCAATGATTTTTGGAGGTGTTTTTGAACGCTTGCCTCGCTTGCGAGTAGCTTTTGCACACGGAGGAGGCTCTTTTCCTGCTACGATTGGCAGAATTTCTCACGGCTTTGAAGTTCGTCCCGATTTGTGTGCCATTGATAATAACGTCCATCCAAGAGAGTATTTGGGTAAATTTTACGTGGATTCGCTTGTGCACGACCCCGAAGCAATGAGGCTTATTCTCAAAGTAATTGGAGAAGATAAGATTGTTTTGGGAACGGACTATCCTTTTCCCTTGGGCGAACTGGAACCGGGAAAGCTCGTAGAAAGTATGTCCGATTTGAGCGATAGCACCAAAGCAAAAATTCTCGGATTGAATGCACTCAATTGGCTCAATATGAGCATAGAAAAATTTCTTGATACCAAAAAGCCTGATTTCCACTCAAACGTCTTACAGCAATGAGTAATCAACGGCACTACAACCCCATTATCCGAAATAGCCTTTTCTTGCTTTTGGGGGTATTCTTAATAATTTTGATTCTCAATTACATTCTCACAAGCTACTTTTTCAATGCTATTGAACAGGGGCAGTACCTTGTAGATATTGCAGGTAGAAATCGTACCCTTTCGCAACTCATTGTATTAGATGCTCAGAAGGTTGCCGAAGGCAATGAAAATATGAAAGTGATTTTGCGTGAGCATATCGCCGAACACGGAAGAATTCTCAGAGCCTTACGCGATGGAGGCACGATTACGGTAGATAACCGCGAAGTAGAAATTACTGACAAAGCTGATGAAAGTATCTTGCCCACTATCAAGAGAGTAGAAAAACTTTGGCGAAGCTATCAGGATACGGCGAGCATTGTAGTAGCCGAGCCCACCAAAATTGCTGTTCGGCAGGAAGAAAAGCAAGAAGTAAAATTAGATATTGAGCTTGAAAAACTTGCTGAAATGGGCTTTGAAGAAAAACAAATCACAAACCCTGCGGTGCTGAAAGCCATTGATTATCTCAAACGCAAGTCTTCAGAAATGCTTTTGCTCAACGAACAACTCGTTCGGGAGTTTTTAATGGTTTTGGACAAAAAGCGTCAGAATGCAGATTTGATTATTCTTATTCTTACGCTTATCAATGCGGGGGCAATCGTAGGAGCATTTTTTGTAGTAAAAGATGTGGTGCTAAAACCCCTGAATATCATTGCCGAAGCCGCAGAAGAAATTGCTGAAGGCTACAGCAGTAAGCCCATTGAGTACGAATTCAACAATGAAGTGGGTTCAGTAGTAAGGGCTATCAATAGAATTGTAGGTAGCTTGGAAAATGCCACTGATTTTATTCAAAATATTGGAAAAGGCAACCTGAACGCTCAATACAAAGGTATTGAAAGTTATACTGAACTTGAAAAGGAAAGTTTGGCAGGGGCGTTGCTAGATATGCGTGAGCGTATGATAAATGTAGCTCAAAGCGAAAAAAACCGCGAGTGGAGCAATACAGGGCTAACCAAATTTGTGGAAGTTTTACGTAAAGACAATGACAATCTGAAAAAACTTGCATACAATATTATTTCCGAACTTGTGGAATACGTAGGAGCGGCACAAGGCTGTATGTATATTGTTGATAAAGAAAGCAAAGAAGGTAAAGAAAGTAAAGAAAACGAGGAAAAGGAACTCTTGTACGCCGAAATTGTAGCGGCTTATGCTTTCGGACAACAAAAATTCTTAAAGCAAAAAATTTATCCTCACGAAGGCGTAATTGGGCAAGTGTTGATTGATAAAGAAACCGTATTCATTGATGATGTACCTGATGATTATTCTGACATAGTTTCGGGTTTGGGGGCGGCAAAACCGAATAATGTGCTTATTGTGCCGCTCAAACTCAATGAGGTTTTGGTGGGAATGATAGAACTTACTACCTTCCGAAAGTTTGAACCTTACAAAGTTGAATTTATTGAGCGTTTGGCAAATAACATTGCCTCTACCATTACCAACGTAAAAGTAAATGAGCGAACTCGTTTGCTTTTGCTTGAACAAGAAAATGCAACCTTGCAACTCAAATCGCAAGAAGACCAAATGAGGCAGAACCTGCTCAAATTGCAAAGCACCCAAGAAGAAATGAAACGAAATCAGCAGGCTTTGCGGTCTCAGTCTTATGCCATTGGTACTACACTTTTGGAGGCAGAATACGATATGGAAGGCAGATTGCTGAATGCCAATAGCCTTTTTTTGGCAAAATTCAAATATAAAATTACTGATGTAAAAGGCAAAAACCACCGCATTTTTCTGGATACACAAAGTTCGTATAGCGAGGAATACTTGCGTTTTTGGGATAATTTAAGGGCAGGAAAAACCCAAATGGGAGAGTATAAACGGGTGGCTCGTGATGGTACAGAAATCTGGATTAGAGCAACTTATGTACCTATTCCTGATGAAACAGATACGCTTTACAAAGTTACCTGTTTGGCTTTTGATGTTACCGAAGAGAAAAAACAAGTGCTTGACTATCAGGGGCAAGTAGAAGCCTTACGCCGTTCGTCTATTGTATTTGAATTTGATTTGCAGGGTTTTATCATTGATGTCAATGACCTTGCTTTGCAAACTTTTGGTTACACCAAAGACGAACTATTCGCCAAACACTACAATACACTTCTGCTTATGGAAGAAGCAGAAAATGATGATTACAAAATAATGTGGCGAGAACTGAAAGGTGGTAAGTTCCGTACAGGAGAGTATGAGTATAAAAACAAAAACGGCGAAACTATTTGGTTGCAAGGTAGCTTTAACCCTATTTTTGACCTCAACGGCAACACCACCAAAATCCTTATGGTAGCTGAAGATATTACACAAAGAAAAGAAGCCGAAAAGCAAATGCAAGAAATTCAGCTACGTACCAAAATTCAACAAGAAAATCTTACGGCTCTTATCAACAACACAGACGAAAGAATTTTATCTATTGATAAGCACTATTTTGTTACTATCATCAACGAAAACCTCCAAAGTGTATTCCGACAAATGGGGCGTGAAGTAGATATTGGCACAAACATCTTGGACACTTTCCCTGAAAGAAGTTATCACCGCCTCAAAGACCCTTACGATAGGGCTTTGGCGGGCGAAAAAGTACGTGTAGAGGAGCATTATGTAGGCTCCAAAGGTGAAGATATTGCCCTTTTGGTTACTTACAACCCCATTCTTGATGATAGCGACAACGTGCAGGGGGTTACGGTCTTTGCCAAAGACATCACCGAAATCAAGAAAAGCCAAGAGGAAATGATGAGAATACAGCGAGAAATGGAAGAAAAAGAAGCCGATTTGCGTGCTTTAATCAACAATTTGGAAGATTTTGTGTTTGCTTTGGATACCAAATACAATTTTGTGGTTTTCAATGAGGCTTTTGAACGAACTATCAAAGAAAAAACAAACAAAGAAGTTAAAATTGACGAAAGTTTTGAAAAGTTTGTTCCTGCTTCTGAATGGGAGATTTGGAAAACATATTTGAGCAGAGCTTTGGCAGGCGAAAAGTTCAAAACCAATATTACCTTTTTTGATGATATTTACGAACTTTCCCTCAATACTATTTTTGATAAAAACAAGAAAACCATTGGGGTAGCTTTGGATATGCGTAAAATTGAGTTATTGTAACCCAAAAGCGGAAACACAAGAAAATTTTTTGCGTTTCCGCTTTTCAAGTATTATCCCAAAAATTCTATGCTTTTCTGAATAAATTTACTCAATTTTTCCCCTTCTAAAATACCGTGTGAGAGTTGTGCCAAATCGTAAAGATGGGCGGCTAATGCAGTTTGCTTTTCCTCATTTCCTTCTTGAAGCAATTTACCAATGAGCAAGTGATTGCCATTGATAGTTACGTTGAAATTTTTATCATTCAAAGCCCAAGACCAGCCTTGCAAACGGCTCATTTCTTGCATACGACGAATGTACTCGGGCAAGGTAATGAGTACGGGCATTTCATCGGGGGCAAGTGCTTGCACTTCAACGCTTATTTTATCATCGGCAATTACTTTCTTGAAAAGATCTTTGATTTTCTCCTCTTCCTCTTTGCTGAGAGCAGATTTATGTTCGTTTTCTTTGGGAATGAGTTTATCTATTACTTCGGCATCAACTCTGCGAACTTGTGTTTTTTCAAGTTTTCGCTCAATTCTTTCGCCAAAGGCGTTATCCAAAATGCCATCAAAAACAAGCACATCATAGCTTCGTTTGCGAGCCGAATCTATGTAGGTGAATTGTTTTTCTTTGTCGTTGGTATAGAGCCAAACCAAATTTCCGTGTTTATCGGTTTGGTTGGCTAGGGTATGCTCTCGGTATTCATCAAAAGTGAAAAATTTGCCTTCTATATTTTTGAGTAAGCAGAATTTTTCGGCTTTTTCATAAAATTTTTCATCGGTAAGCATTCCATATTTGATAAAAAGCCCGATGCTTTCCCATTTCTCTTCAAAGGCTTTTCTATCGTTACGGAAAAGTTCGGCAAGTTTGTCGGCTACCTTCTTGGTAATGTAAGTATTGATTTTCTTAACGTTGCTATCGGCTTGCAAGTAGCTACGCGATACGTTCAGGGGTATATCAGGCGAATCAATAACACCGTGCAAAAGAGTTAAAAATTCGGGTACAATATCGCTAACTTCATCAGTAATAAAAACCTGCCTTGAATAAAGTTGAATTTTGTTTTTTTGGGCTTCCAGTGTATTTTTGATTTTGGGAAAATACAAAATACCTGTCAGATTGAAGGGGTAATCTACATTGAGATGAATCCAGAAAAGAGGCTCTTCCGAAAAAGGATAAAGCTTTTTGTAGAAATCTAAATAATCCTCATCTTTCAGTTCGGTGGGTGGGATAGTCCAAAGAGGCTTGGTTTCGTTAATTCGTTCTCCTTCCAACTCTACGGCAATAGGCAGAAAGCGAGCATACTTGCTTAAAATGTTTTTCAAACGCTCTTTATCTAAAAACTCTTCGCTATCTTCGGCAATATGCAAAATGATAGTAGTTCCTCTTTGAAGTTTTTCGGCAGGTTCTATACTAAATTCGGTGTTTCCTTCACAAACCCAACGAGCCGCAGGAGCTTCGGTTTTGTACGATTTGGTGATAATTTCTACTTTTTTTGCTACCATAAATGCCGAATAGAAGCCCAAACCAAAATTTCCGATAATTTGGTTGCGGGCATCAGAAATTTTATCTTGGTATTTTTGGACAAATTCGGTAGCTCCTGAAAAAGCAATCTGATTGATATACTTATCAATCTCTTCGGCGGTCATTCCGATACCTGTATCGTTGATAGTAATGGTCTTGGCGTCTTTATTTACGCTCACTTGCACTTTAAGTTCGCCAAGCTCTCCCGTAAATTCGCCCAAAGAACTCAAAGCCTTCAATTTTTGGCAAGCATCTACGCCATTAGAAACCAACTCACGCAAGAAAATTTCGTGGTCGGAGTAAAGGAATTTTTTGATAATTGGGAAAATATTGTCGGTGTGAATAGATAGATTTCCTTTCATTGCTTGCATAGGCATTTCAAGTTTTAGTTTGACAATTTTTCACTAAAAGCAAAATATTTAACAAAGAAAGCTGTAAGTAAGTTCCTGTTCTAAGGGTATGCTATCTAAATCTTTTCAAGGGGTTTCTATTTTGCCTGCTACGAGTAAAAGTTGGATTTCAGCGAGTTTTACATTGAAAAAACTTTGAATTTTACGATTTTCGGTTTGTTCGGCAACTCGTTGAGCCTCACGAATTTCAAGGATAGTAGCTTGCCCCAGTGCAAAACGCTTTTCCATAATTTTGAGATACTCTTGGGCATTCTGAGAGCTGGCAATTTCTATCTGATACTGCTCTTTGGCTATGAGATAATTTTGCCATTGGCGTTCCAGTTCCATTTGAATTTCTTGCTTTATGCGGTTGTATTCCAATTCTTGCGATTTGCTTTGAAGTTGAGCGGTTTGATATTGTCTATCAAAAATATTTCCATTGTAAAGCGGTACTGCCAAATTGAAACCTACGAAAGCCCCATAATTTTGATTAAGCAACAAAAAGCCTGCGGTACTATTGTTCCGATTGTACGAATATCCTGCACTAATGGTAAGTGAAGGCATTTTTTGAGCTTTGGCTTCTTTTTCGAAAGTGAGGCTATTTTTGAGATTATTGCGAGCAATTTCCAGCTGTGGATTTTGCTCCAAATTACTTTTCAGATTTTCTATTTGTAAATTTTCTTTGAGCGTAATATTTTCTTTGATTTCCAGAGGCGTGTCGGCATTTTGAGCTAAAAGTAAGTTGAGTTGTATTTTGGCTTGCCTGATAGCCAGCTCTTGGGAACGAATCATTTGCTCCTGATTGCTCACATCTAATTGGGCAAGCGAAAGGTCGGTTTGGTTGGCTGTTCCTACTTCTACTCGTTTCTGAATGATTTTGAGCCTTTCTTGGTTGATAGATAGCAAGGTTTGTTGCAATTTGAGATTTTGCTTTTGCCTTGCTATTTCCAAATATGCCACTGCTACTTGTGCTAAAAGTTGCTGTTTTTGGTTTTTGAGGGCTATTTCGCTATTTTTCTCTGCAATTTGCAAACGTTCTTGCAATGCCCAAATTCTACCACCATTGAAAACCTGCCAATCTGCACGTAAATTTGCATTGAGGTTATTGGAAATAGCTCCATTACGATTGATTTCTGTTCCATTAGAAAGTTGCTGATTGATACCAAAAAGCTGAAAATTATCTGCTACATTGAGCGTAATGCGAGGCAATTTGCCTGCATTACCCGCAAAATTATTGTTACGTGCAATTTGCAGGCTATTTTGTAAAATTTTTGTATTCCAATTGTTTTGTAAAGCTATCTGAAAAGCCTCTTCCAAAGAAACTTCTTGGGCAAAAAGCAAGCCTGAAAAAAACAGAAAAGGGAGATAGAGAAATTTTTTCATAGGGAAAATCTTTTATCATAAAACTTCAAAATAGGCTATTTTAGTGCATTTATGCTTGTTTTTTTCCAAATAAAAAGCCTTCAAGTTTGGCTTGAAGGCTTTTGCTCACTATGCTTTATATTCCCTTTTTTAAGATTTCATCAAACTCTTTGAGAGAAGTTTCTTTTTCTGTTTTGGGAAGTTCTTCGTATAGCTTATCAATGGCTTTTTCACGAGCTATGTTGTTGTAGATAGAATCAATTTGGCTTTTGCTAAGACCTTTGAATTGTTTGAAAGCAAATTCATACATCCAAGCATCGTCGCCAGTGTTCAATCCCATTTGTCTGATTCTTGTAATTACATCATTGACATACCCATTCTTTACTTCTTCAAAAGTTACTTCAATATTGTATTTTTGAATAAGTTTATTGCTCAACACTTCCCAATGTACGCCTTTCAGAAATTCTTGTGGTTTTTGCTTGATTTCTTCAATTTCAGCTTCCGAAGTCCTTTTGGATTGGGCGAGATAGCGTAAAAGAAATTCTATATCTACTTCAAAAGCATTTTGATTGATAAAATCCTCTTTTAGTTTTTCTTTGGCAAAATTGATAGCGTGGCTATTTATATCACTAACAATGTTTTGCAAAATTCTTTCTTTGAAGGCATTTTCATCAGGAATTTCTTCATTGGGGAAAACTTGCTTGAAAAAATTCTCATTCAGTTCAGGTTTTTCTCTACGACTAATTCGCTCTACCTTGAATTTAGCTTTTTTATCTTTGAGCAAAGTGAAATCTTCTTCTTTTGTACCAAAAATATTTTGTTTGGTTTCTTCCTCGTTTTCAAATACTTGGAAGGGGTAAATTTCAATTTCTGAGTCTTTTTCCAAGCCCATAAATTGCTCTTGGGCTTCTTTTTTGAGCTTATTTACTAAAAACAGAGCATAACGGGTAATCGTAGTAGGCTCGGTTTGGCTTTCTGTTTCTGCTTGTGCTTCTGTACTATCCAAACTAAAGGTACAATTACCCATTACAAAATCATTTTCACTTTCAACTTTTTCTACTTCTTTGATAGTGGCTTGTCTTTCTAAAAATGCCTCAAACTCGCTATTTTTTTCTTCTTCACTGAGAGTAATTTTGTAAGATATGGCTTCAATACTTTCGGTTTTTAGTTCAAAAGGAGGAACAAGAGCCATTTCTACCTGAAAAGAATAAGTTTCAGGAAAGCGAACATTGAAACGAGGGAAATCGTATTCTTCGGGAGCAATGGGTTCGCCTAAAAAGTGAACATTATTTTCGCGTAAATAATTATCCACATTTTGGGAAAAAAGTTTCAGAACGGTATCGCCTAATACTTCATTGCCATATAGGTTTTTTACTACGCTTACAGGAGTTTTGCCCGGTCTGAATCCTTTGATATGAGCTTTGCTAGCAATTTTTTTGAGTTCTTTATCAAATTCGCCCAAATAGTCTTCAGGTTTGAGCGTAATAGAAAGTTTTCCACGAACTTCGCTTTGCTTTTCAAACACTATTTCCATAAATGAAAAGATTTTTAGGATTAAAAAAATCCTCTGCAACATTGCAGAGGATAAGAGCTGGTGCGGATGGAGGGACTCGAACCCCCACGCCTCACGGCGCCAGATCCTAAGTCTGGTGCGGCTACCAATTACGCCACATCCGCAAATTTGAGTTGCAAAAGTAATATAAAAAAATCTATTGTGCAAGAAAAATTTGTTTTTTTCTTTGAAAATCCCTATTTTCAGCAAAAAATAGCTTTAGAATTGTTGTTACGTTTTGCATTCTTGATTGTATTGGCTTTTTTTAGCCCACTTGCTTGTGGGCAAGCGAATGGCTTTTTTGTGTTAGAAGATATTGTATTGCAGGGCAATAAGAAAACCAAAGACCTTATCATTTTGCGAGAAATAGAACTCCAAAAAGGAGATACCATTCGTGATGAACAGGCTGGTGAAATTTGTGAAAAAATCCGAAATCGCATCTTCAATCTCAATTTGTTTATTGAGGTGGAGGTGAGCTTTGAACCCTCAGGCAAGCAGACGAAGGCTCTTTTTGTAAAAATGAAAGAACGCTTTTTTGTGTTTGTAGCTCCTATTTTAGAAATTGGCGATAGAAATTTTAATGAGTGGTTTTACGATAGAGATAAAGACTTTTCACGTCTAAATTATGGGGCTATTTTTACCAAACGCAATATGCGAGGGCGAAACGAAACCCTTGAACTTACTGCCCAAACAGGTTTTTTACAAAAATATAAGTTTGCCTATAAAATCCCCTATATTGATAAAAAACAAAATTATGGCTTGCACTTCTATTTTGCTTATACACAATTCAAGAATTTGGCTTTCCAAACAGAAAAAAATAAACTCGCCTACCTGAAAAGCGATGAAAATTTGCGAGAAAGAATGACTACTAATTTCAAAATTCGCAAGCGGAGTGGCTTTTATCAGTGGCAAAATGTAGAACTGCACTTTACGCATAATTGGGTAAATGATACTATTTTACTGCTCAATCCTAACTATCATTTGCAAAGTCGGAATATTCAAAAGTATTTTCATCTCAACTATGAGTATCTCTATGACGACCGCGATTTTTTTAGCTATCCGCTGAAAGGTAAAAAACTTCTCTTGCGGGCAAGTAAATACGGTTTGCTTCCCCACGATAACCTGAATTTGTGGTTATTCTATACTACTTTTCAGTATCATAAAAGTTGGAACGAGTATCTTTTTAGTAGCTGGGCAGTAGGGGGCAGATTGCTTTTTCATAACGGACAGCCCTACACCAATGCCCAAGCAATGGGCTATGACAACGACCTTGTCAGGGGGTATCAGCTATATGTAATTGATGGGCAACATTATGCTTGGCTAAAAACCGATTTGAAATGCCGAGTGTTGAATTTTAAGAAAGACATCAAATTTCTACCCTCCCAACTGCGTACTATTCCTGTGAGTGTTTTTCCTAAAATATTTTTTGATACAGGTTTTGTGAGAGATAATGTATTTTTCACAGAAAACAATCCTTTGGCAAACCAAATGCTTTGGGGTATGGGGGCAGGCATAGACCTTGTAACTTATTACAATAGTGTTTTTCAGTTAGATTTCAGCTACAATCGCCTGAAAGAGTTTGGAATTTTCTTTAATTTTGAAACCAGTTTCTAATCCTTTTATTATGAGTTTTCAATCTATCAGCACCGAAATCAAAGGGAATATTGGTATTCTCAAATTCAATCGTCCTGAAAAAGCCAATGCAATGGATAGCCACTTTTGGCAAGAATTGCCCCAAGCAATGCAAGCATTTTCCGAAAACCCGCAAGTGCGTGTAGTGATTTTGTATGGCGAGGGTAAAAATTTTTCAGCAGGCATAGACCTTACAATGCTGATGAGCCTGAAACAAATGATTTCGGGTTTGGATATAGGCAGAGCCGCCGAAAAAATCCAGCAGTTTATTCAAAACTTGCAAGAAAGTATCAATGCCATTGAAAAGTGTTCTAAACCCGTGATAGCCTGCCTGCACGGTGCTTGCATAGGTGGGGCAGTAGATTTGATTTGTGCCTGTGATATGCGTTTTGCTTCGCAAGAAGCCTATTTTTGTATCAAAGAAGTAGATATGGGAATTATCGCAGATTTAGGTACTTTGCAACGCTTACCCAAACTCGTTCCTGCGGGGCTGGTAGCCGAGCTTGCTTATACGGCTCGTAATTTTACTGCCCAAGAGGCTCTGCAAATCGGATTGCTCAATAAAGTGTATGAAAATAAAGAAATTTTACTTCAAGAAGCAGAAAGCATCGCCTTGCAAATTGCCGAAAAATCTCCTCTTGTGGTAAGAGGTATCAAAAAAACCCTCTTGCATAGCCGAGAACATAGCGTACAAGAAGGTTTGGCATTTATTAGCTATTGGAATGCTTCGCAGCTGATGAGCAAAGACGTAGAATCCGCTCTTATGGCTCAACTTCAAAAGCAAAAACCCACTTTTGAAAATTGAAAAAAATGATTTTTATTCCGAAACAAAAACTATTGGTTTATTTTTGTTTTTTTTCTGCAAATTTCTGTTAAACAGCTATTTATTTAGAAACCTATTTGCGAAAAAGCTATAAAATAGATACCGAGCTTACACGAGTTATGCGGTTTTGATGATTGCAAATTTTGCTAATTTTTTTTTGCTTACTTTTGTAGTGTCAATTAAACAACATAACTTATGTTAAAAAGCAAGAAAAAAACTTTATTATTCCAAGCCTCGCCTGTGGAAATGGCGAAGGAAGAAATTTTGCTCTTATCGTATCAGTTGAGCTGTGTATTGATGAAAAGTGCGGGCTATCAGACTGAAAAAGTGCTTAAAATTTTTGACCACTTTTCGGATATTGATAGCAAAAAATCTAAAAAAGAAAGTGCAGGCATTGCCGAAAAACGCCGTTCTTTTTTAGAAAATCTGCGTAGCAGTGAGTAAGGGTTAAACAAGTTTTCTCAAAAACTTGCCTCATCAAAGGCAAGTTTTTTGTTTCAATTTCCCAGTTTCCTACCTAAATTTTTTTCAAAAAAGTCTTTCCAGTTTTTCTTGGTCTTTTCATTGACGACCGCAAGGAAATCTTCGGTAAGGACGTTTTTCTTTTTGAAGCGTTCATAAAAAGTTCGGAGAATATCATAAAAAACCTTGTCATCGCTGATAGCTAAGCGGAGTTTGTGTAAAAAATAAGCTCCTCCGTCATAGATGATAAGCTCACCAAAAACTTTATCGGCGACATATACTCCTCTTTTTTCTAAAATAGGCTTGGTAGTATCATACAAAAGACTATTGACAGCTGAAGTATAAGCCTTTTTACCATACAAGTATTCTATAAACAAATATTGCGAATAAGTTGCAAAGCCTTCGTGTAGCCACATATCGCCCATATCGGAAGCAGAAACTGCATTCCCCCACCACTCGTGAGCCATTTCGTGTATAAGCACGTAAGGCAAGCCGTATTTGCTAAATCTCCAATAATCTTTGTTCATTGAGCGTACTGCCAGACAGCTCTGATGCTCCATTCCTGCATAAGGACTTTCTACAACGGCAAATTTATCGTTCCAAAAAGCATATTCTCCAAAAGTTTTTTCGCAGAAAGCCAAAAAATGTAAAGCATTGTTGATAAAAAAATTCTTGATGGTAGAATCTTGGGCTGGATAGCTCAAAAAGTAAAACTCAACAGGCTTTTTTTCACTTTTCTCATTGATATAATAACCTATACGTTTTCGGTAATCGCCCAAATAAAAAGTAATGTTGTAAAGATTGATAGGGTTTTGCACAAACCAATGGCTAATTTTATAGCCTTGCTTCTGAGAAACTTCCGTTTTTTCCCATTTTCCGTTGCTAATACACTCCAACTCTATGGGTACTTCCCAATGCAAACGCACCGAGTCGGGTTCATCTGCCAAATGCTCTTTGCAAGGTATCCAGAGCGAAGCTCCTGAAATTTGACATTGCACTGCTACCAAGTCTTTTTCATTATGTTTGAGCCAAAAAAATCCATTATCTTTTCGTACCGAACGCGATGAAACAGGCTTGCCGTGATAGACTACCTTCACATTGTAAAGGCTATCTTTGCGTAATTTGCGAGGAAATTTTACAAAAAATGCGTCAAATTTTCGCTCAAATCTGATAGGTTGGTTTTCAAACATTACCTCCCTGATGTGCATATTTTCAAACAAATCCAGTTGTATTTCCTCGCTTTCTGAAAGGATTTTGAAAAAAATCGTATTACTTCCCTGAGTAAATTGCTTTTCGGGAATGATTTGCAGGTGTAAATCGTAATAATAAACATCAAAGCAGGCTCTCTGTGGCAAGAGTCCGCCTTTAAGTTCCTCGTAAGTTTGAGCAAATGCTACTGGGAGCAAAAGAATTGCCAAAAAGAAAAATCGCAGTTTCATAGAGGTAAATTTACATTTTTCGGCAAATCTACATTTTTCTGCGATTTTTCTATAAATTTTCTACGATTAGATTTGGTGTAACCAAGCCCAGACGTAATTATTTACGTTCAAAAAGTTTAAATATTCAAGCGTTTGATATAAAAGTTTTACTCCGTCTGAATATCCAAATGTTCTAAATCCTGTCTCCTGCTTCTTGTTTCCTGTTTCATACTACAAATTAGACCTAAACGATTACTCCAAAACTTATCTACCAAACATCATTCTATTCATACGTTCTTGTTCTTGGCGTTGGGCGGCAAAACGATTGATATTGTACGTGAAAGAAAGCATAAAGTAGCGTTGCAAAACTACATTTGAAACGTCTTGAATGTAGGTTTCGGTGGTAGTTCGGCTGATACCAATGTTTTGCTGAAGAGCATCATAGACACGCACTTTTATTTCGCCTCGTTTATCCTTGAAAACTTGTTTGGCAAGGCTTACGTTCCAAATGGTAAAGTTCTGATTGAAACCTTCGGCAAGCCCCGAATTGGCAAAATAATCTACTTCTGTACCAAGTACCAAGCCATTGTTGAAGGTATAAGTAACATCTGCCACCAAAATATTGGTAAAATAGCTCACATTGTTTTGGGGTTGCAAAGAGTATAGTTGGTTAGTATGGTTTAATGTTCCTGAAAGGTTAAAATCCAAGTTTTCTTTGAAATTCCAAACTATGCGGGCTGTTTGTCCGATGGTGTAGGTATTGGAAATATTGCGAGCATCATTGATAAAACTGATATTTCTGTTCCAAAGTCCATTGGTGGCTAAACTTAAAACCAAAGAATTGCCTTTCAGCGGGATACCAGCCCCTGCAAAAGCTACTGCATTCCAAATACCATCAGCATTTTGGTAAGAATTTACCTGTGCCCCAAAAGGGGTGATAGTAGTGCTACTCACAATTTTATTGATAGTATTGCTCACATTGAAAAACACAAAGAAACTTCTGAATTTTTCGGCATTGAAACTCACATAATTGCCACGTATAGTATTTACTACTTCTTGTTTCAAATCGGGGTTACCGACCGTGATATTGAGCGGGTTGCTGTTGTCGGGTACAGGTTGCAATTGGGCATTGGTGGGCTGGTTGGTGCTTCCCTGATATTCTATCCGCATACGGCGGTTTCTACCAAAATTATAGCGGAACTGAGCCGTAGGGAATAAATTGATAAATTCTCTTCTGAAATTATTTCCTCTTGTAATATCTTGATTGTTTTGGGTTGCAATTTGTGCGGCAAAGCCCAAAGTATAGCTATATTTTAGTTTGGTAGTTACAAGATTCAAACCCAATCGGTTGGAAATAAATCTGTTATCAAAGTTGTTGGTAAGTGGGGTGTTGGGGAGTAGATAATCGCCTCCTATTTCGTCAAAATCAAATACTCGGCGGTCGGTGAGGTTATTGGTATTGCTGATTTGATAGTTCATTTCCAAATTGTGTCTGCGGCTGAGTGGCTCGGTGTAGGAAATGCCTCCTCTGAAAATGAGGCTTCCGTTATCTTGGGTTGCTTTTTGGCGTATAATACGCTGATTGTTGATAGTATCGGCTCTGTAAAATCTATTCAGAGCGGTATTGAAATCTGTTCCTTCTTGGCTGGTGTTGGTGAAAAAGAAATTTGTAGAAAAACTTCTTCCTCTCTTTTTGAACTTACGTCTGAAAAGCAGTTGGTTTGTGAAATTGAGCTGATTGTTTTGGCTGATATTTTCGGTGTTGGCATCGTTGAGCAAAGAAAGCTGGTTAGAGTTTAGCGTGCGAGAAATGCTCAAATTGTTGTAATTTACATCTGTAATAGAAAGATTAGGAATAATGCGTAAAAGTGTGAGGCTATCAATTTCGTAATCTATACGGAAATTGAGGCGGTGATTTCCTGTACGTGTGTTGTTATCGTTGTTTTGGAAGGTAAAGAAGGTGCTATCGCTCAGAATATTTTGGCGTTTGGTATTTTGTGAAACTACCAGTTCGCTGTTGTTGTAGAAATAATTGCCATTGATTTTCCATTTTTTGCCCCATTCATCGTTAAAGTTCAAACCTGCTGACCAAACGGTAGTGATACCATTGCTATTGTTGGGATTTGCCGCTCCAAAGGCTCTTGCAATACTTTGGAAGCCTCCTCGGAAATTTCCTCCGCCTTGAATGGCATTGTTGAGTGTGAAATTTTGGTTGTTGATATTATTGGCAGAGGCAATCAGCGAAATTTGTTGGTTGTTGTTGAACCGATTGAGCGTAAGGTTGCCCTCGTAGCGGTCGTTGGTGCCTGCTCCTGCCATAGCACGCCCAAAAGTACCTTTTTTCATTTCTTTTTTGGTCGTGATATTGATAACCTTTTCCCGATTGCCGTCATCTACACCTGTAAATTGCGATTGCTCCGACATCTGGTCTATGATTTGCACTTTATCAATCATTTCTTTGGGAATATTGCGGGTAGCTAGCTTGGGGTCATCGCCAAAAAAGGGTTTACCATCTACAAGTACCCTTCTAACGGTTTCTCCTTGGGCTTTTACGGTGCCATCTTTTGAAACTTCCACGCCCGGCAGTTTTTTAAGTAAATCTTCGGCAGTAGCATTGGGTTTGGTCTGAAAGGCACGAGCATTGAACTCTACGGTATCTTGCTTGATTTCCACAGGAGTAACTTCACCTTTTACCTCTATGCCTTGTATGCTTTCGGGTTGAAGTTCCAAATTGCCCATATTTACTTCCCATTGCGAAGCAGAAATCTGAAACTCTTTTTTGAGCAGTGCCGAGCCTGTAAGTTTTACTAAAATGCGGTAGCTCCCTTCTGCAAGGTTTTTGTATTCAAAAGCACCATTTTCATCACTCATTGTAAAGCCTACTACCGTGGAATCGGGTAATTTCTGAATACTAATGGTAGCTCCGGGGGCAAAAACCTTATCAACGGCATCTACAATACGCCCCCTTACCACTCCTTTTTTAGCTTGTGCCAGCAATTCTCCGCCCAATACAAGGCAAAAAAATAGTAGAGCAATCTTTTTCATAGTTGCTTGATGATTGATAGAACAAAGATATTGGTATGGGAATTTTATCTACCGCCGCCCATTGTCATTCTGCTGAAATTGCCACGTCTTTTCTGAAAAATTTCTCGGAGTTCTTCTTCGGTTACTTTTTGTGCATCAGTAGGCATCGTGATTTCCTGCACTTCATCTTTACTAATTTTTTTGGCTTCAAAACCTATATCTGTTCCTTCTACTGCCATTACAACGGCATTTTCAATAACAATAACAGGTAATTTGGGTGCATTGGCACTACCTCTGCCCCAGCGTTGCATACCTTGGGTACTTTGGGAAAGTGGCGAATAAGTAAAGCCGAGTTCGGTAGTGTACCAAATGGTATAAGTATCGTCATCAGTTTTGAGTGTAGCTTTTTTGCAGTTGTAACCGAGAATTTTTTTTGTTTTTTTCTCGTCTTTTTTAATGTTTTGTGGAAACTCTATGGTTTTTTCAACCACGTATTTATCTACATTTACGCTATCTTTGGGGAGCGTGCTGAATGTATAAACCTTTTTTTCGCTGAAATTCCAATAGGTTTCAGGAATAAAACGGCGAAACTGGTTCATCATTCTTTGCTGTTGTTGAGGATTGTTTCTGCCTCCGCCCATCATCATAGGGAAAATTCTTTCTACTTTACCCAAGTTGCCATTGACAAATAGTTTTTCGGTGTAATTGAACACATCGGGGATATTGGCGGCGGCTTCGGGGTTGTTCTGACGAATACTCTCCACATCAATACGAACTGTGGCTTCAAACTCTATCATTCCCTTGAAGGTATTTTGAGCATAAGCCCAGCCTTGCCAAGCTAAAAGAACTACTACTGCTAAAAAGATTTTTTTCATAATGTTGAAATTTTGGATTGAAAACGTTTAAGCTACAAAGTTAGTATGCAAACCCTAAAAAATATCAGAATGTTTGTGAATTTTTATTTTAAGTCCTTGCGATGAGTGCTATTGATGTTGCTTTGAAACCTTTTTTTCATTTACTTGGAAGGAAAAACCCTAACCCCCTACACGTATGAAAAAAATAGCTCTTTTTCTCGTTTTGGTAGTTTTGTGTGCCTCTGAGGTAGAGGCACAAAAGAAGCCGCGTCGCCGTCTTTCGTACAGCGAGCTTTTTGCTGAAATACAAAAGCACCCCAATAGCACCTACCGCCTTGAAAACGCCGAAATCTACTACAACCACCAAACCGATAGTTTGAGGTTTGGGATATGGATAGTAGCCAATGCTGAAACCAAGTATAACCCCTTGAACTTACCAATTAAAGAAAACCAAGAAATTATATTTAACAATTATGGAGTAAATGAGAAATTAGATACTTATTTAGACAAAATTCTACCAGTTATTGATATACATAAACAAATTGAATTTAGGAATGTGTTGTGGGAAAGTGCTTTTGATTATTTATTCTCATCAAATGGTCGCTTATATAGCACAATAGAAATTAGAAGAGTTAATTTTCATGAAACTATTCAATTTAGTTTTGATGATAATGAGGTTCAAAATGCGGTTCAAAAAAGTCAAAGTAAAAATATACCGATTGGTAACACGCTTTACAAGGAGGCAACTTTTTTCTTGCAATACTTCCCCGTTTTTAAAAAGTCAAAAATTGATGGATTTTTTATTTATGGTAGTTATTCTATGGATGCTAATCATAGAAAAGAAGTTGATTATTCTATAAGAGGACATTTGACTGTTGATTACAGTATGTCCTTTTTTTTAGGAGATTGTAATATAGGATTTATTTACATATATGACTTGTTAAATTTTAATATTCGATTTCTCGGAAGTAATATTGAACATTTAGACTCAAAAAACCCAAAATCAAATTTAGAAATTATTGATTGTCAGATAACTAATGCTCATATTGAAGGCTGTTCTACAATTAAGATACAAAAAACGACTTTTTCAACCAATCAAAAAGGAAGTACAGGTTTGGGTATAGTTAAATGCAATGCAAGCAAAATCCAAATTGATAGCTGTACCTTTGAGAAAATACCTGATGAGTGGAAAAAAGAAAATCCAAAGTTATGGAGTGAAACGGGTATTCAAGATGTAACTTGCGAGAAATTAAGTATTACCAACTGCATTTTCAATTCGCATTTCTATCTAATAGGCTCAAAAATCACCGAAGAGATTTTCTTGGAAAATAACCGCTTCAACAATGATTTCTCACTCGGCAGTGGCAGTGCCAAAAGTGGCTTTGAGCGAAATCTTATCAACCTTGAAACAGCTTATATGCCTTACAGACAATTTAAGAAAGGTTTGAGCACAGAAATTAGTAATGCTAAAACCACCGTCTAT
>NZ_JBRCWE010000068.1:0-9377 GCF_053497555.1 Raineya sp.
GATAGAATTACCGTGCTTCTGCCTACGGATGCCGCTTTCAATGCCTTCCTTGCTTTGAATAATTTTAATAGCATTTACGATATTCCTTTGGATAAGCTCACTGAAATTATGAAGTATCACGTGATTACGCGTAGAGCTTTCTTCAATGATTTCGGTGTCAAGATGAATACTCTACAAGGAGAACAGATACAAACATTAACTCCTACTACTGCTAACTATGTTGCCGCTCCTTACTTCTACGCAGATCCTGCAGGTAGGATAGATGTAAAAATGAGCAACGGCAATATTCAGTGTATCCGTAAGGTGATGGTACCCAAGGAAGTAAAGTTAAAACAAGTTCCTTGATAAGTTAAACATAAAATGATGCAAAAGCCCGATACATATTATCGGGTTTTTGTATTTTTGTTGCTTTCTAAAAAACTATGAACACAGATTATCATATTCCTGTTTTGCTTCAAGAGGCTACTCAATGGCTTATTACGGATAAAAGCGGCATTTATATTGATGTAACTTTCGGCGGAGGCGGACACTCGGAAGCTATTCTGCAAAATTTGCATTTGCAAGGCAGACTCTTTGCTTTTGACCAAGACCCCGACACCTTGCCAAATGTCCAAAGATTACAAAGAAAATATGAAAATTTCACCTTTATCCCAAACAATTTTCGCTACTTGAAACAAGAATTACAAAAGAGGGGTATAACGCAGGTTACAGGTATTTTAGCGGATTTGGGAGTTTCCTCACATCAGTTTGATACTGCCGAAAGAGGCTTTTCTTTTCGTTTTGATGCTCCTTTGGATATGCGAATGAATAAAAATCAGTCGCTTACTGCTCAAAGCGTATTGCAGGAGTACAGCGAAAAAGAACTCCATCGTATTTTGGGTATGTATGGTGAAATTCGTAATGCCAAGACACTCGCTAATAGTATTGTAACTTTTCGTAAAAAACAGAAAATTCAAAATACAGCAGACTTGCTGAAAGCCATTGAAAAATGCCTACCTTTTCAAGAAAGAAACAAATATTTGGCACAAGTTTTTCAGGCTTTGCGAATAGAAGTAAATGACGAATTACAAGCACTCCAAGAAATGCTTGTTCAAACCGCTCAAATACTTGCCCCCAAAGGACGCTTGGTAGTGCTTTCGTATCATTCTTTGGAAGATAGACTGGTGAAAAATTTTATCCAAAAAGGCAAATTTTGGGGCGAAGTAGAAAAAGATTTTTATGGAAACCCTTTGAAACCTTTGCAGATGCTTGGGAAAGCAATTTTACCCACAGAACAAGAAGTGCAACAAAATCCGCGTGCCAGAAGTGCTAAAATGAGAGTAGCTGAAAAATTGTAACACAAAATACTTTTTTATGAAAAAAATAGGTGTTTTCAGTCCTGCCTCTGCGGTAAGCTACGAGCAAATAGAAAAAGCCGTACAAACCCTTGAAAAATGGAGCTATGAAGTATTTATTCACCCGCAAACTTTCGCTCAAAATGCACAATTTGCAGGAACTATCCAAGAGCGTTTAAGTGCTTTTCAAGAGCTTTTAGATGATGATACCATAGACATAATTTGGTGCAGTAGAGGTGGATACGGAGTGGTACAATGGATTGATAGCATTGATTTTAGCCCTTTGCTAAAAAAATTTAAGTGGATTGTGGGTTTTAGTGACGTAACGGTTTTACATTGTGCTTTACAAAAAATAGGCTTGAAAAGTCTGCACGCACCGATGCTCAAAGGTTGGGAAAATCTTTCCTTCCAAACACTTGAATATTTAGAAAATATTTTGCAAAATACTCAAATAGCGTATGAAGTAGAAAATTTGCCTTTTGATAGGTTAGGTAGGGCAAGGGGCAAACTGATTGGCGGGAACATAGCCCTTTTGCATAACCAAATCGGAACAAAAACGGATTTTGATACTGAAAATGCAATTTTATTTTTGGAAGATGTCAATGAGCCGCTCTACAATTTGGATAGAATGTTTAGGCATTTACAAAGAGCAGGAAAATTTGAAAATTTACAAGGACTGATTGTGGGAAATATTTCACGTATCAAGCCCGAAGAACCACCTTTTGATAAAAACATTTATGAAATTATTGCAGAAATTGTTGAGCCATACCAGTTTCCTGTCTGTTATGATTTTCCTATCGGACACGAAAGTGAAAACTATCCGATAGTTTGCGGTGCAGAAGCCATTTTGGAAGTTTCCTTGAATGGTGTGAAGTTAGAGCAAAAGTGGGACTCTAACTCATCAAAAACCAAAATCCTGTAAAAATGCCAATATTTAACAAAACAACCGCGAATATCCACCACCAATTTGGGGCAGAAAGCAAAGGAACAGGAATTTGAGCAGAGGCTTTTTGAGCTACGTAATGCTCTAAGTTTTTCAAATTGATTTCCCCGCCTAGATTTTCTTTTGCTTCCTTAAAAATGGCAAGTAAATCAATATCTCCTGAAAATTTCTTGAATATTTTACGTAATACGCCATTCATTCCTTGCAATTTTTGCAAATATTCGGGAAGTGTAATATTGATAAAATCCTCAATTTTGCCGTTTTCCAGTTGTGCTTTGATGGTAGGTTGCTTGTAGGCATACTCAAAGGCTTTATGAACGAAATATTCAAAAATAGTTTCTTTCAGATGATTTCCCACAAAGTATAAAACAGATTGCAATGCGTGCTTATTGGCTATCCAGATATAAGCAATAGGAGCAAGTATGAAAAAGAAAGTAATAGAACCTACCCCCAAAAGCGTTTCAGTGGTAGAACGTCCCAAAACAAAATCTATTTTACTATGAAGCAGTATAAAAAGGCTAATATTTAGCAATGTTCCTATTAGGCAAATAAGCAAAAGACGGCTCACGTATCGCCACGCTACTCCCGTAACCATTTTCCACGCTTGCCCTGTAAGGCTCATTTTTTCTTTCCAAGAAGGAGCAGAAAAAGAATTTTCAGCATTTTCTGTCATAGTATAATTGAATTATGAGCTTTGCAAAGCTACCCCATAGGTTCTGATTTGCTTAATCATAGAGGCAAGTCCGTTGGCTCTGGTCATAGAAAGATGTTGTTGTAAGCCGATTTTTTGGATAAAATAAGGCTCCGTTTGGGCAATAGCCTCAGCGGGCTGTCCTGAATATACTCGCAAGAGCAAACTGACCAATCCCTTGACAATGAGAGCATCGCTATCGGCTTCAAAAAAAACCTTGTCATCTTTTTTATAGCCGTGTAGCCATACTTTGGATTGACAACCTTTTACCAAATTTTCTTCGGTTTTGTATGTTTCCGAAAGGGGGGGGAGTTTCTTACCCAATTCAATAATGTAGGCATATTTATCGTCCCAATTGTCAAAGAGTTCAAATTCGCTGATAATTTCGTCCTGAATTTCTTGGATATTCATAAAAACTTGTTTGCTTCAAAGTTAGCAGATTATACTTTTCAATGCAAGTAGTTGCTTATTTAGAATTTGTATAAATAAACAAAAACCTTTTCAGAAATGTTTGTCAATTTGAAATAAAATGCCTTTTTTTGTAGAGGTTCTATGGATTTTTTAGTTTTTCACCTAAAACTATATTTTTATGCGACTCACGAACCGAGCCAAGCAAGTCAGCAATAAAAAAATGACTTTTGCTGAAAAGATATATCTGCCAGCCATTGTTACGGGTTTGGGCATTACGATAAAGCATTTTTTCAAAAAGAAAGCCACCATTCAGTACCCTGAACAGCAACGTCCTATGTCGCCTGTATTCAGAGGTTTGCACGTTTTGAAGCGTGATGAAGAAGGCAGAGAGCGTTGTACGGCTTGTGGGCTATGTGCTTTGGCTTGTCCTGCTGAAGCTATCACAATGGTAGCCGCCGAACGCAAACCGGGTGAAGAGCATCTGTATCGCGAAGAAAAATATGCGGCAGTGTACGAAATCAATATGTTGCGTTGTATTTTTTGCGGTCTTTGCGAAGAGGCTTGTCCCAAAGAAGCCATTTTCTTGCAAAATGATGTTATTGCCCCTGCGTTTCATAGCCGTAATGAGGTAATTTTTGGTAAAGACAAACTCGTTGAGCCTTTGAAAAAATAAAGGCTTGCTTGCTAATTACTTGCCTCTCTTGTACAAGAGAGGCAAGTTGTGTAAAGTAAAATTATTCTTGCAAAGAATTACGAGTTTTTCTTAATTTTGGCACACAAAAACAATGCAGTCTTATGTCCCTTTCAGAGAATTTATTTTATTTTTTGAGTTTCCTTGCGATTTTTTCTGCTTTAATGGTGGTTTTTGCCAAGAATCCCATTCATAGTGTTTTGTATCTGATATTGGTATTTTTTGCACTCACGGGGCATTATATTTTGCTCAATGCCCAGTTCCTTGCCATAGTGAATATTATCGTATATGCAGGAGCTATAATGGTGCTTTTCTTGTTTGTGATAATGTTTCTCAATCTCAAAAAAGAGGGAGATACTTCTGCAAATAAGTCGGTATTCATGAAAATTGCGGGAGTAGTTTCAGGGGGCTTGCTTTTGCTTGTAATCATTGCTTCGCTCAAATCACTGGAACCACACCAAGTAAAATCGGATATTAGAACAGATATAGGCTTGGTAGAGAATTTGGGTAAAGTTCTTTACAATGATTTTCTTTTGCCCTTTGAACTCGCTTCTGTTTTATTTCTTGCCGCAATGGTAGGAGCCGTGATGCTCGGCAAAAGAGAAAGCGGAGAAAGGAATTTCTAAAAATTAAGAAAGTATCAGAGGAAAGTTTATGGCTTATGCGGATTTTTCATTAGAAAAAATTGAAAAAGAATTTGGTATTGAAAACCAAATTGAGGAGATTTTTAGTGAAATTTTGCCCATAGAACCTTCTGATTACCTGAAAAAAACCATAGAAGCTGCTAAAAAACTTCCTATGCGGAGCGAAAAAGCAAGGTCGGAGGGAATTGTGTTCCCTGTTTTGCTGGAAATGAGAGAAAGAAACAATGAGTTTTTTACGATATATTCGGGAGAAAATTTGAATGTAGAGCCAGAAAAAGGCTTAAATGGCGAGTGTGATTTTATCATTGCCAAAGATACGAAGCGGTACGACGTGAGTTTCCCGATTTTGCAAATTGTAGAAGCAAAAAAAAATGACTTGGACGGAGCTGTACCGCAGTGTGCCGCACAGATGGTCGGGGCAAAAATATTCAATCAAAAAAAAGGATATAATTTGCCTTTTGTCTATGGTTGTGTAACCACAGGCGAAGAGTGGCTTTTTATGAAACTTGCTGAAAAAATATTCATAGATAACCGAAAATACTTTCTAAATGAATTAACTTTAATTTTGGGTGTTTTGCAAGAAATTATCAATCAATTCAAGCGTTTGTAGTTTATGGTAGAAATCATTACAAAAATTCCTTTGGAGTATTACATTATTTTGGCTTCGGTGCTGTTTTGTATTGGGGTGATAGGGGTACTTATTCGCCGAAATGCCTTGATTATTTTTATGTGTGTAGAGCTAATGCTCAATGCCGTGAATATGCTTTTTATAGCTCTTTCGGCGTATCGTGGAGATGCTTCGGGACAGGTGTTTGTATTTTTCATAATGGCGGTAGCGGCGGCAGAAGTTGCTGTGGGGCTTGCAATTATCGTGATGATTTATCGCAATACTCGTTCTGTTGATGTTGGCGAGCTTAACAAAATTCGGTACTAATAATGCCCGAACTTTTAGAAAAAATATGGAAAGCAAGTGAATTTCTAAACTTTGAGCGAAAAGAGCCACTCAAACACGAACTTATTGCAAATGAAATCTATCCAATGGCAGGAGCAAGTTTTAATCATAATCTCATAGTTAGCAACCTACATTTTTTACTAAAACAGCAATTCTGGGGCTTGGATTTTATAGTTTTGCAGGGGGATATGCGAGTAGCGGATTTAGAAAATAATAGTTTTTGCTACCCTGATGTTTTGGTAATACAAGGCGAACCTGCTTTTGTAGATAATGAATTTGATACTATCACAAATCCTGTTATGATTTGTGAAGTGCTTTCCAAAGGTACAGAAAGTTACGACAAAGAAAAGAAATTTGATGTATATCAGAACCTTGCAAGTTTGCAAGAATATGTACTTATTTGGCAAGATAGATATAAGGTTCGGCTGTTTAAGAAAATTACGCCTAAACATTGGGAAATGTGGGATTTTGATAATGAAAATGATACTATATCGTTTTTATATGGAGTTTGCAGGATTTATTTGAAAGATATTTACCAAAAAGTCAAATTTTGATATTTTAGTTGGAAATAATGCCTGAACTTTTAGAAAAAATATGGAAAGCAAGTGAATTTCTAAACTTTGAGCGAAAAGAGCCACTCAAACACGAACTTATTGCAAATGAAATCTATCCAATGGCAGGGGCAAGTATCAACCATAACAGAATTGTAAAAAATTTGCTCATTCTTTTAGAAAAGTGGTTTGTAGGTAGCGAATTTGAGGCTTTTTCAAGCGATATGCGAGTAGCAGATTTACCCAATAATAGTTTTTGCTACCCTGATGTTTGGGTAATACAAGGTGAGCCTGCTTTTGTAGATAATGAATTTGATACTATCACAAATCCTGTTATGATTTGTGAAGTGCTTTCCAAAAGTACAGAAAGTTACGACAAAGAAAAGAAATTTGATGTATATCAGAACCTTGCGAGTTTGCAAGAATATGTACTTGTTTGGCAAGATAGATGCAAGGTTCGGCTGTTTAGGAAAATTACGCCTAAACACTGGGAAATGTGGGATTTTGATAACGAAAATGATACTATTACCTTACTTGAAAAATTTTCCTTACAACTCAAAGAGATTTACCACAAAGTAAAATTTTAGACAATGGATACTAAAACATTAGCTTTATTTACGCTTCTTTTTCCGCTCATAGGCTTTATTATCAATGGCTTGGGCAGTAAAAAACTGCCAAAATCTCTGATAAGCCTTATAGCTGTACTTATGCCTTTGGCTTCGTTTATAGGTACTATTTTACTTTTTAATACTTTCAACGCTCCCAAGCAAGTTCAACCTTTGAGTTTGGTTTATTACGATTGGATTGCTGTACCCGGGATTTTTGTTAGTTTTTCTTTGTACATTGACCAACTCACGCTTCTGATGCTTTCTTTTGTAACGGGGGTAGGTACGCTTATTCATTTGTACTCGGTGGGCTATATGAAAGAAGATGAAGGTTTTGGTAAGTTTATGGCTTACTTGAACCTTTTTATGTTTGCAATGCTGATGCTGGTAATGGGAGGTAACTATTTGATGATGTTTATAGGTTGGGAAGGAGTAGGTTTGTGTTCGTTTTTGCTCATAGGTTTTTGGAATAAAAATCGTTCTTACAATGCCGCCGCTCAAAAAGCCTTTGTAATGAATAGAATTGGAGATTTGGGCTTGATTTTGGGTGTAATTATGATTTTTATTTTTTGGAATACCACTGAATACAAAGATTTAGTAGAAATATTCGCCAGAGATTCTTTCAAAAACACTTACAAAGTAGTAGATTCTTGGGAGTTTGTAGTGATTACCTTGCTTTTGTTCATAGGGGCGATGGGCAAATCGGCTCAAATACCGCTTTATACTTGGCTTCCTGATGCAATGGCAGGTCCTACACCTGTATCGGCACTCATTCACGCCGCTACAATGGTAACAGCAGGTATTTATATGGTAGTGCGTTCCAATTTTATTTTTAGCTATGCTCCCACAACACTCACCATTATTCTCATTATTGCAATAGCTACAGCCTTGCTTGCCGCTTCTATTGGTATTTTCCAAAATGATATTAAAAAAGTATTGGCTTATTCTACCGTGAGCCAACTGGGTTATATGTTTATGGCTTTGGGCGTTGCGGCTTATACTTCGGGGATATTTCACGTAGTTACGCACGCATTTTTCAAAGCTCTGCTCTTTTTGGGGGCAGGTAGCGTAATACACGCCTTGCATCACGAGCAAGATATTCGCCATATGGGAGGTTTGCGAAAGTATATGCCTATTACTTTCATAACTTTCGGTATCGCAACGCTTGCTATTTCGGGTATTCCGCCTTTTGCGGGTTTCTTTTCCAAAGACGAAATCTTAATGCACCTTTACGCTAAAAGTCCTATTTTGTGGGGCTTGGCACTATTAGGCTCCGCAATGACTGCCTTTTATATGTTCCGATTGTTTTTCCTTACCTTCTTGGGAGATTTCAGAGGCACAGAAGAGCAGAAACATCACTTGCACGAATCGCCGCTCACAATGACTTTGCCTCTGATGATACTGGCTGTGCTTTCAATAGCAGGAGGTTTGCTCAATATTCCTGAAATATTTGCAAAAGGAGGAGATAAACTTGCCCAGTTCCTTGCTCCTATTTATGCAACTGCCGAAAAACTAAATCCTGAACTATTTAAGCCTCATAAAATTTCTCATAGTACCGAATACGCTTTAATGGGTATTTCGGTGGCGGTAGCTCTGGTTTCTATTATTTTGGCTTATGTAATTTTTGTAGCTAAAAAATCTGTACCCAAAGCCGAAGAAGAGCAACGTGGTTTTGCTAAACTGCTGGCAAACAAATATTATGTTGATGAAATCTATGAGGCAATCATTGTGAAGCCCATTCAAGGTCTTTCCAAGTTTTTGGGTAATAGCTTTGAGGTGGCGGTAGATTTCTTTGTAGAAGGTACAGGGCAATTGGTGAGGTTTTTATCAGGGGCATTCCGCAGATTGCAAACGGGTAGCGTGAGTGTGTATGTTTTTGCTATTGTACTCGGTGCAGTGGTCTGGATTGCATTTAATTGGTTGAAAAAATAAGCTATTGCAATGAATGATATTTTGCAGAGAATTTCAATAGACGAAAAAATTTGCCACGGAAAACCTTGCGTAAGAGGATTGAGGTATCCCGTAGAGTTTATTTTAGAACTATTGGCTTCAGGAATGAGCATTGAGCAAATTATCAATGATTATCCTGATTTAGAGGCAGATGATATTAAGGCGTGCATAGTGTATGCCAATCAAATGCTAAAATTTCAAGATTTTTTTAAGATTGCTCAATGAAATTTTTGGTAGATGCTAATTACCCAAAAGACTGGCTGATTATCTAAATAAAAAGGGTTTGGATAACTTACATACGCTACAGCTACCAGACAGTAATCGTTCAACCGATGAGTTTATTTGTCAAATAGCCGATTCAGACCAAAGATGTTTAATTACAAAAGATAAAGATTTCTGGCATAGTTATTTTTTGAAGAATACGCCTAAAAAATTGTTAATTGTAACGTGAGTTGCAAGATTAAAAATTTGATTATCAAGTTTTTATTTTTAATAACTTAAACCACCCCTTGTTCCCCTCCTTGAAAAGAAGGGGAGATAATTACACCTAAAATTTTGATTTTCAGGTGTATAGCTCCCCTCTCCTTTTGGAGAGGGGCTGGGGG
>NZ_JBRCWE010000069.1:0-61968 GCF_053497555.1 Raineya sp.
GCACCCTCTTTCATCTAATTTTTCTTTATCGCATACCACACACAAATCAGGCTGAACGACGGTGTAAATTTCTTTGTTTGCCTTTTTAGATTTTTTCTTGTCAAACAAACGAACATCAAAAGGGGCAATAAGTAAGTTACAGCCAAAATCATTTTTCTGTAAATACTCTCGCATATAGAAATACAAGTTTCCCGCCACCTTTTGGTGTTTCATATTTGGAGCAGGGGACATTTTGAAAATTTTGCCTTTGATGAGCTCCAGCCTTTCTTCAAATTGCCAGAGCAAATAATCGGCATAGGAGTAGGTTTGGTTCAAATCCAAAGCGTTGATGTCGGTGATTTTTTGCATAAAGACAAATATTTTCCCAAATATAACATTTTTTGTAAAATTTGCGTTTAGAATTGCTGAAAAACAGAGATTAAATTCTTGTTGCAACAAAGATTTTTGAAAAAAATTTTTTTATTCTTTGAGAATGTTTTATCTTTGTGCCTCAAAATTTTTCTTAAACCTGTGAAACATAATTAGTTACATTAAACACATACCAAAATGACAAAAGCAGAAGTAGTTGCAGAAATCGTTGAAAAAACAGGTGTAGAACGCGTTGTAGTACAAGCTGTGGTAGAGCAGTTTTGCAACGTAGTGAAAACCAATATGACCAAAGGTGAGAATATTTACATCAGGGGCTTTGGTTCTT
Organism: Raineya sp.; assembly: GCF_053497555.1. Taxonomy (NCBI): domain Bacteria; kingdom Pseudomonadati; phylum Bacteroidota; class Cytophagia; order Cytophagales; family Raineyaceae; genus Raineya; species Raineya sp. The sequence continues at coordinate 695 of NZ_JBRCWE010000069.1, forward strand.
TTATCAATAAGAAGAGAGCGAAAAAAACTGCTCGTAATATTTCTAAAAATACGGCTATTATTATTGATGCTCATTATGTACCTTCTTTCAAACCCGCTAAAACTTTTGCGGCAGAAGTAAAAAAGAGCGTTACAGATAAAAATGTAAAGCAAACCAAAAAGCGTAAAAAGAAATAGTAGCTTATGCTGAAATGGCAAGGATTTCTGATAGCAGGGGCGGGTATATTAGTTGCTACTTTTTTTTTCTTGCCCAAAGTAGTGGTAAAAAATCCTTCGGGAGAGCTAACGGAGCGTTCTTTGCTTGAAAAAGACAAAGCAATGCCTGAAAAAGAACACACTAGTACGCTTTCGGAAAGCGATAAGAAAAACCTTGCTTATTTCAAAAATCAATGGCTTAAAGCAGATAATTTGCAAGCAAAATTTCAATGGTCGGATTCTCTTGCTAAAATTTACAAGAAATTCAATCAGTGGGATAGTGTTGCTTTTTACAGCGAAAAAGTAGCCGAGCAATTCAATGATAAAAATGCTTGGCTTAAATCTGCTGAAAGCTATTTTGAAGCATTTACTTTTGCTTTGGATACAGCCAAAATTCGTAAGCTGGCAGAAAAAAGTCTGAAATCTTACGAAAAAGTATTAGGTTTTGAGCCTGAAAATCTGCTTGCTCAAACCAAAATGGGTGTTTTGTATAAAACGCTCAACCCCCAAGCTCCTATGAAGGGTATACAGATGGTTTCGGCGGTTGTAAAAAAAGACCCTAACAATGAACTTGCTTTATTTTATTTAGGCACTTTTTATGCTGAAAGAGGGGCTTTTCAGGAGGCAATAGAACGCTTTGAAAAGGTGCTTGCCCTAAACCCTAAGAACCCTGATGCTTGGATTTATTTGGCTCAATGCTACGAGGAAACTCAAAAGCCTAAAAAAGCCAAAGAAGCCCTACAAAAAGTTTTGGATTTAGATGTTCCTGCGGAAATCAAACAAGAAATTCAGAAAAAAATTCAGAGTTTGTAGTTCTGAAAACAGGATTTAGAACATTGTATATACGGAGTAAAACTTTCACTTCAAACTCTTGAACCTTCAAACTTTTTGAACTTAAATAATTGCAAAATACTTTTGAATTCATTTGTTTCACTATAAAATTTTACGATTATGCCTTGCGGAAGAAAAAGAAAAAGACACAAAATCGCTACTCACAAACGCAAAAAACGTCTTAGAAAAAACAGACACAAAAAGAAGTAGTTGAATATTTCTGGGTTTGAGTGTTGGGTATAGAATAATCACCCACCTCAAACTCAAATTTTACACTTTCAAGGCGTGAAAGTGTTTGTTTTATGTATTGTTACACTAAAAAATTGTACTACTTTGAGCAACGAACTGATTATCAATGCGAACACCGAAGAAGTTCGCATTGCTCTCTTGCGTGAAAAGCAAATAGTAGAGTATCACGTAGAGCAGAAGGGCAATCAGTTTGCAGTAGGCGACATTTACTTGGGGGTCATCAAAAAATTAGTACCGGGAATGAATGCCGCTTTCGTAGATGTAGGTTACGAAAAAGACGGCTTTCTGCATTATTTAGACCTTGGTCCTAATATTCGCTCGCTTATCAAGTACACCAAAGAAGTCATTGCTAAAAGACAGCAATCGGCATTCCTAAAAGGTTTCAGCCTTGAGCCTGAAACCGACAAAATGGGCAAAATTGAAGAAGTTTTACAAAAAAATATGCCTATTTTGGTGCAAATAGCCAAAGAGCCGATTTCCAGCAAAGGTCCGCGTCTTTCTTGTGAACTTTCGCTTGCGGGCAGGTATTTGGTGCTGGTGCCTTTTGGCAATTCGGTGAGCATATCCAAAAAAATAGTGAGTCGTGAGGAGCGTCAGCGTTTAGCTCGTTTGGTAAGTTCGGTAAAACCCGAAAACTTTGGCGTAATTATTCGTACCGTAGCCGAAAATGTAGATTTAGCCGAAATTGAGGCAGATTTGCAAAATTTACTCGCAAAGTGGAAAGAAGGTTTTGAGAACTTACGAAATGCTTTGCCTCGCCAAAAAGTAATCGGGGAAGTAGGACGCGTTTCGGCGATTTTGAGAGATATGCTTAATGATAACTTTGACAATATTGTTGTTGATGATAAGCATCTTTTTGATGAAATTAAAGGATACATCAAGCAAATTGCCCCCAAGCAAGAAAAAATTGTTCGTCTGCATAATGGCAAAGGAAAAATCTTTGAGGTTTTGGGCATAGAACGCCAGCTCAAAGGTCTTTTTGGTAAAAATGTTCCCTTGCCCAGTGGAGGCTATTTGATTATTGAACATACCGAAGCCTTACACGTGATAGACGTAAATAGTGGTAATAAATCAACTTCCGAAGAAAATCAGGAAGCCACTGCCCTCAATGTCAATTTGGAGGCGGCTCTGGAAATTGCTCGGCAGTTGCGTATGCGTGATATGGGCGGCATTGTGATTGTGGATTTCATTGATATGAAAAAAGCCGAAAACAAAAGGCTGGTGTATCAGAAAATGAAAGAAGCAATGGCAGAAGACCGAGCCAAGCATACGATTTTACCATTATCGCGTTTTGGGATTATGCAGATAACGCGTCAGCGGGTACGCCCCGAAGTAAATGTTGCTACTTTAGAAGATTGTCCTGCCTGCCGAGGTACAGGTAAAATCGGAGCCAGTATCGTCATTTCCGATTTAATTGAGCAGAATTTGGCTTACCTCATTGAAAAAAATAATGAAAAAAACATTCGGCTGGTGATGCACCCCTATCTTGCGGCTTTCTTTACCAAAGGAGGTTTGTTTTCAAAACGTTGGAAATGGCTTTTCCGTTATGGCAGATGGGTAAAAATTACAGCCGATAGCTCATTGGGTATCAATGAGTTTTACTTCAAAAACAAACAAGACGAAAATATTGAAATTTGAGCGAGTTCCAAGATGAACTCTGATTTTTCAGTTTTTTATTTTTAAGGACTTACAGCACCCCTTATTCCTCTTCTTAAAAAGTATTCAAAATTTTGATTTTCAGGTATATAACTCCCCTCTCCTTTGGAGAGGGGCTGGGGGTGAGGTCAAAAACATAAAGCATACCTTTAGGCAGAAGGACTAAAATTTGGACTTACAAACTCCTTCAAGTAATAAGGCTCAAAGTAAAACAGATTTTCAAATTCGCCTTTCTGATATTTTTTCCAAGCCATTTCGCCCATACTCTTTGCCAGAGGGTAAATATTTTCCAAAAAAATAGCATTGGGGTGCGAAATTACTTTCTTACATTTTTCTGCTCCATTACCAAAAAAAATAACCTTATCGCGAGATAAGTAATTAGCAAATGTTTCATTTTCTACAATAATTGCCGAAGTAGGCATAAGCAGTTCTCTTTGTGTATTGGCTACCAGGCAATATACTTCCATACGGCGGGCATCTATCATAGGGCAAAAGAGGGTATTTGGGGAGTAGAAAGGGATAACTTGCTCTATCATTGCTTCCAGCGTATTTATCGCTACGAGAGGCTTTTGTAGGGCATAGCACAATCCTTTGGCGGTAGCTACACCTATACGCAAACCTGTGTAGGAGCCGGGTCCTTTGGAGATAGCTATGGCGGAAACTTCGGAAAGTTGGCATTTGCTTTGCTTGCAAATTTCTTGAATGAGTAGGGTTAGCTCTTCGCTATGCGATTTTTCTGTATGCAATTCGTAAGAGGCTATGAGTTTACCTTCTTGATGCAGGGCTACCGAGCAAACGGGGGTAGCTGTTTCTATACTTAAAATCATTCTAAAAAATTTTTGCAAATGTACATACTTTTTATTAGTTTTGCTCAATAGGGAAAGTTTTAGGTTGCAGGGTTTCAAGTTGAAAAGGTTCAAACCTTAAACTTCAAACTCTTGTAACTCTTAAACTTCCAAACCCTCAAACCTTTGAACTTCAAACTTTCAAAAATTTTTACAATTTTTTTCTATTTTTTTGGTTACCTTTGAAAACCTAAATGTATAAATAGGTACAAGCTAAAAACAATTACAGATATGAGAACCCTTAATTCTTACAATTCCAAACTCTTTTCCACACCCTTCGGAAAGCCTTTCGGTGTGGTAATGCTCTGCGTATTACTACTATGGCAAGGAAAGGCTTGGGGGCAGTTGAATGTAAATGCTGTAAATACACCTTTTACGATTGATTTTTCTACAACAGTAACAGGTGTAAATAATGGTGCCTTTAATCCTTTTTCGGCACCCGGAGGCACTGTTTCTGAGGTGGCTCCATCAGCAGGTAAATTAAATGCAAATGCTTGGCATTTTATCAATGATGGAGCGGCAATTACCTCTAATTCTACTTTTGGTACTTCGCAAGGTGGTGGTAGAAATGCGGCTTTTGCTACTGCACCTGGTGCTTCTGCCAATAATGCTACTGGTGCTGGTTGGTATGGTTTTAATATAGGAGGAACAAACCCTGCTTTGGGTTGGCAACCTGATGGAGCTTTTGCAACTGATGGAGCTGTTACGCTACGATTGCAAAATAATACCGGTGTAACTATTACAACCCTTGATATTTTCTATAATGTTTATGAGATAAATAATTCTAACAATTCTAATACGGTTCGTTTTTTTCATTCTGCTAATGCTGCTTCTTGGGGTGCGGCAAATGAAATAGCCGCGATGCAAGTAACCTCTGTTAATGCAGAGCCTGCCGCTACTATCAACGTTACGGGTACATCAGTTGCCGCTGGTGGGGTGGTTACTATCACACACGCATCAGGAGCCAACTCTGCTATCAATAATAATGATATAGTTTTTTTGAACAATAGTGTCGTAAATACTCAATTACGGAGAGTTTCTGGATATGTAACAGGAAAAACAGCTACTACTACTACTATCCAAATAGACCCCGCCGTAGGTGCGGCAGTAGCTTCTCACGGTGCTGGAGGGCAGTTTACCGTAGCTCCCGTAATTGTACACCCACGAAGAGTGAGTTTGAACGTAACAATACCTAATGGCTCTTTTTATTTCTTACGTTGGTATTTAGGAGGTACAGGGGCAGATGAAATGGCTCTGGATAATATTATTGTTACGGCAAATCCTGTGGGGCTTCAACTGACAAATGCTGGAGTATCTACCATTATAGACTTTGATAATACACTTGCTAATGTAAATAACGGCACATTTACAGCACCAGCCAATATATCAGATGTTTCTCCTGCCGCTGGGCAACTAGATGCCAGTTCTTGGGCTTTTGTAAATGATGGAGCCGCCGCCGCCCCCGGCGGAGCCGCCGCTTTTGGGGGCATTGCTGTAGGAGGGCAGGGGGTATCCGCCGGTGGAGTAGCAACCGCGGGCTGGTATGGTTTTAACGTACCAGACCCTACATCAATAGACCCTTCTGCCACAACTAGGACACTTGGCTGGCAATCTGATGACCCTTTTGCTACCGCAGGAATGATAACCCTACGAATGTTTAATGCAACAGGGGCAAATCTTTTGGATTTTAGAATATCCTTTACCATTTGGGAAAACAACAATACCAATGCCTCAAATAGAGTGAGGGTTTATATTTCTAATGATAATACTACTTATACCTTAACCAGTGTAACGCATACATCAGTAGCCACTACTGCTGCAACAGGCTGGCAAGGCACGCTCTATACTTTTACAGCTCGTACCCACATACCTGCTCTTACGGTTGCACCGGGTGCTCCATTCTATTTACGCTTTTATATAGACCATAATAGCGGTACTGGACAAGGAGATGAAATGGCTATTGATGATATTACCATTGTGCCTTCTGCCACTGCACTTACTTCTATAAACCCTAACCGAGATATTGTTTGGGCTTATGATGGCTTTGATTATTACAATACAGCTAATATTGTTACAGATATTGATAGTGATGGTATAAACGATGCTCCTTTCAAAGGAATAAATACTGTTTTTGCTGATTTTGGTACCTTACCCATCAATCTCCATCAAATTATGACAAGTGGAGGTTTAACAGCCCGATATAGAAGAACCAATGGCTACGCGAGTTTAGGCTGGGCAGGAGATTGGCTTTCTGCTACCGCTCATAGTGACATTGTTGTAACAAGAGGAAAGGATGCCGTAGGTAATCCTGCTAAACCTACCATTCCTATTACAAGTGCTTCGCAACAAAGAAGTATTGTAAATTCGGGTATGTATGTAGAGGGTGGTAACAATAGAACCATAGGCAGAAGACTTCAGACAAGTACAGGTGGCTATGCCTTTCAATATACAGCTACCAGCACCACCAGCTATCAGCCTTGTACCTCTGTCAGTGCCGATTGTCCCGCGATTAGCCCCTTAAGGCACAACAACGATGTAAGATGTATTACACATATTCGTACTACGGATAATCAAGTTGCTGGTGACCACGTGTATTGGTCTCATACCAACAATGTGCGTATGGGAGCAGAAGGCTCTACTATATGGGTAGGCGTAATGCTTCGCAAAAATCATAATAATGCTGACCCTGTGTATATTTCATTGCACAGAAATACTCCTGAGCACAATTTAGGGGCAGGAACAAATGAGGTACAGATTGGTTATTTTGGTGGCACAAACCCCGATGGTACAGATGCAGATGGCTTTAGGCACTGGGGGGTAAGAGTAAATGGAGTGGTAACCCGAGGAACAGATGTTAATTCCCGTATTACTACTGCCCAAATGATTAATGGTAGCTTGACAGGACAACCTGCCGCAGGTACTCCCGAAGAGCGTGTTTTTGACTTACTTGTAGCAAGAATTGATTTTGCTCAGGGCACTCCTGCCACTGCCGCTAATATTACTACCCTGAAAGGTGGTTTTGACAATACCTATGCCTCTAACCATAGAGTTCAATTATGGGTAATTAGAGATATTGCTCGCGATAATGATTCACCTAACGCAGACGCTTATCCTCCTGTTCCCAATCCTGCAGGTTATCCATCGGATCAGGGAACAATACTAGACGACCTAGCTAGTGGAATTAACTTTACTACACATAGAAGTGTAGATGTTACAGTTCCAGCCGCGATAGATATTTCTTTCCATTCTGTGGGGTATTTTCCTGGTGCACAGCCCGATGCCAGTGCAATGGATGAACTTAGAATAGGCGGAAGTTTTAACCAAGCCGCTCTAAACTCACCTGTGGTAAGTTTGATACGTGGCTTGTGTAGTGCAAATGGTGGTACGCTTGGCTTACAGGCTTATGAGGGAGGAAGTTTCGGTTCAGCAAGATGTATGGAAACCAATGGTACTGTGAATACAAGTCTGCCCGATTGTCCTGGTACTACTACAAGTACAGCTACCAACCTAACCCAAGAAAGATATGACCCTGCCAGCACAGATATTTGGGGAAGTGCTGTACCTGAAAGTACTTTAGATGGTTTGTGGGATTTAGCTGCTGGGGGGCATCCTTCTTACGGAACAACTGGTAATAATGCTGTAATTAGGGCAGGTGGAGCTACTAACCTTTATGTTGGAGGTCCTAGAATTAACTCACTTAGTAGTGGGGCATACAATTATCAGCTTAACACAGGTAGTGGTCCAAACGACAACAACTATCTACTGGGTACTCAAAGCCGTCATAGCTTCGGACCCGCGTGGATTCCTTTCTACGACAACAGCCCTCATAGAAATGGTTACTTGATGAGTATCAATGCTTCCTATGCAAGAAGTAAGTTCTTTGACCAGACTATATCAGGCTTATGTGCAGATACCCAATACGAATTTTCTATTGATATCATCAATGTCTTACGTAGAACCAGAGTAATTACTAACTCTGCACCATATGCCATTGACCCATCTCTAACTTGGAGCTATGAAGGTGTTGCGGGAGGAGTAATGGTAGCTACAGATAGATGTGATCCTCAGTTTGAGCCGGGCTGTCAGCAAATGAGCCGACCTGGTAGCAGTGGTTCTTTTATAGGTTTAGGTTCAGTTACTCTTAACGGAACGGGACCTGCTGGTACTACCAGTGGTTCCGGGGGAACAAATAGAGATTATTCCTTGAACCCCGAAGTTGAGTTTGCCTTAAACGATGTACCTATTTACACTGTACCTATTTCTATCCCAAATGATGGACAGTGGCATAGAGTTGGGCTTACTTTTGTAACCAAAGCTAATCTTGCCCAAGCACTCAATCTTTCTGTAAAAAACCTTGCACCTGGTGGTATGGGGAACGACCTTGCAATAGATAACATTAGCTTCCGCCCTTGCGGTTCTACTTCTACATTATTCGACCAGTCTACCGTTTGTGATGATGGCTCTGGCGACCCTGATGCGGGTAATGTATGGTTGCAAATCAATAAAGCAGGACTAAGTTTTGCAAATGCAAGGGTAAGGTTCCAAAAATGGACACCATATCCCACGCCTATCAATCACCTTGTTACAGGGGTAAGCAATGCCGCCAATGCCGTGATAACGCTACCTGATGGACCAGCTCCTGAAGATGGTGATGGTACCCAAAGAATACCAATAGGGGCTGTTGTTGCTTTGTACGATTTGGAAGGTATGGGGATACTTAATGGAACACAGGCTACTGTATTGTCTAAAACATCTAATACCATTACAACAGACTTAAATACATCTGCTTCCCCAGCTTATCCGACAAACGTGGGGGTATTGAGATTGGTAGCTCTCCCTGATGCATTAGTTATTAATATTACTGCAACAAATCCTATAACTATAACCCTTACTGGTGGTGGCGATGCCATTCCTATTGGAACACAAGTAACATTTAGTGGGGTAGCAGGTATGACAGGTATCAATGGGGTTTCAGGTAGAGTTATATCTACTTCGCCTACTACTTTGGTAGTGCAGGTTGCGGCTGCACCTGGTGGGGCTTTCAATGATGCAGGTGGTACTGAGCTTATAGAGCTTATGCACGCCAGTGATGATTTAGATAACGATGGTATTCCTGATGAAAATGAATGGGTAGATATTACTTTTAACCCTTACAATGGAGTAAATTACTCATCAGTAGGCGTAACTAATTTCCCAGCGTTTTATCAAAGTAGCTTTATGCCTGCAACGCCCGTAGCCTTACCACGTGCTATTACGCAATTCAATGTATTTTACCCTAATGGTACTTACATTAGAGCTATGTTCGCAGGGAACGAGGCTAATCTTACAGATGTATCTGGCAAATGTAGATTTATTGCGAATGGTTTTGAGATAAATTGTAATATTTTGCCAGCTATAGGTGGTAGGCTCAAAGCAAGAAATACCGCAGATGGCATAGAACTAAAATGGAATGCCTATCAAGAAAGAGCAGGAGTTAAATATATTTTGGAACGCTCTTATGATGGACAAAACTTTATAGAAATAGCAGACTACTCTGCTCTGGGCAGACCTGAATATAAACATTTAGATAGGGCTCCTTTTGTTGGTAAAAACTACTATCGTGTAAAAATTGTAGAAACCAACAGTTCTTTCTATTACACCAACATTGCCACTGCCGACTGGAGTGAGGGTAATATGATTACCATATACCCCAACCCTGCAAATGATAATGTGAATGTAGTATTTTCTGATGATTTTGCCGCAGAAAATAAAGTGCAAATCAAAGTAACAACTACTATGGGTAGTGAGGTGAAGAATAGAAGTTATGAACTTCAAGCAGGTACTCGCACATTAGCTATCCCGACCGCAGATTTGCCTAATGGCTTATATCTACTTGAAATTCAGATTGGTACTGAAAAAGTCGTTCATAAATTGGTTATTAAACATTAAGATTTATGAAAAAGCTTGTATGTTTCGTTGTGGCAATGGGATTGCTTAATCTCATTGCCACAAAAGCTCAAACTGTAAGTTTCTTACCAAGTAATACTTACACGGCATCCGTTCCCAAAGGACCAGGTTCTTATTACTTTCAAGTGAGCAACACTACCAGTTGTGCTCTTGGAGGTACAGTGGCAAATGATAATTGTCCATTCAGATTAGCTGTTAGTAGTTTTCCCTGTCCAAGTAGCCAGCTTATTATGGATTGGGAGCCAGTCAGTTTTACTCCTTTTATGAGTGGCTTGCCAACACCGCAAATAGAGCATCCAATTGGATTTGCGGCAACTGATACCCCGCCTTGTACTTCTGGTTTTACGATATGCAGAACAGCAAACTTTTATTACTATGGACCTGGTATTTACCAGTTTCGTTTGTGTGTAAGATGTCCAGCAATGACTGCTCCGGGTGTATGTGCTACAATTACTTATACTGTAAATCCCCCTGTAAATACACCACCAGTGGTTACATTAGAGGATATCATAGAACTTACCCTTCCTATTAGCAATACTGAACGTTTAGATGCTACTATTAGCGACCCTGCTGATGCACTATCGGTGCAATGGTCGCAAAGTGGCACAAACCCTATGGCTATTACTTTGCCACCAGACTTTAATATACCCTCTGGAACACCTTCTACACTTTCTCAATTAGATGTTTCACAAATTACCAAGCCTGGTACGTATTCTTATTCTGTTACTGCTTCCGATAGTTATTTACCACCGGCAGTAACAACTGCAACGGAAACCTTCATAGTCAAACCTGCCCCGAGCAGTTTAGGGATTTCTATTACTCCACCGGGGACTGCTCCCGACCCGAATGTGCTTTATACCCCTGTCAATAATGTACCTTTGAATGCTCAAATTACAGGTATCAATGTGTATAACGATAGGGTACGGTATCAGTGGTCGCAAATAGCAGGACCCACAGCTATACCTATGCCACCTGCCGCTTACACGGCAAACATCAATGATATTCCTGTGAGCAGTAGCACCTTTAATGTTCCGCCGCTAAATCTGAATGCTTTGGCTTATGGTATTTATACCCTACGTCTTACGGTAGAAGATGAGTATTATACAGGTAGCACCATTACGCAAGATATAACTTTTGAGGTAAAACCTCCTCAAAGCAATCTTGATGTTACGGTAAATCCTGCAAGTGAAACTACTACTGACCCTTACAATAATTTCACATTTAGTGGTGAGGTTACAGGTATCAACGCGAATAGTGATGTAATTATTACCTACTGGCGTGCTGAAAATGGCAATCCTGCAAGCATTGCTTTGCCGCATACAATGGCTTCTCCCAATGCCATTCCTTTGGGAACTACTACCTTCAATCAGTCTGTTACAATGAACCAACGCATTACCGAAGGTACGTATGAGTTTTGGTTTGTGGCAAAAGATATATTCTATAATGTAGGCGATTCGGCGAAGGTGAGAATCATTGTAAAACCCGGCGAAAGCACATTTGCTCTTACAATTGACCCAAGTCCTGAAAAACGTGTGGTAAAAACACCTGAAGGTTTCATTTTCAATGAGGGTGAAAACCCCCAAAATACACCTTTTAGCGTGAAGGGTAGGGTTACAGGCATTAGCGATAAAACCGATTATGTACGTACCTATTGGCGTATGCAATATGAACCCGAACTGCCTGACCAAGATGAGCAATTGCAACCTACTTTGCCTCATACGGCAAGTGCTATGAAAAGCATAGATTTGGGCGTAACAAGCGATGAAAGCGAAGTGGTGTTTAATTTGGGTAATTGTTCGGCAGGGACTTATACCTTGCATTTTGTGGCTCGTGATGTATTCTACAATACAGCAGATTCGGTTTCTACTAAAATTATAGTAACAAAACCTGTAAGCATAGAACCAGCGGCAATGTTTAGTCCTAATGGCGACGGGCAAAACGATATTTGGTTTGTGAAAAATGTTGAAAGTTTCCCATTCCTGGGCGTGAAAATTATCAATGAACGTGGAGAGTTGATTTTTGAGACCGAATCACTTGCTCGCTTGCCTGAAAAAGGATGGGACGGCAGACGCAAAGATGGCAAACTCGCCACAGAAGGAGCATACTACTATCAGTTTTATGACACACGCGACCAAAAAATATTTAATGTAGGTTCCTTTGTCTTGTTGAGATAAGCATTGAGGGCTTCATTAAAAAGTGAAGCCCTCGCTTTTTTATATCTACTTTTCAGCTATAAAAAACAAGTCCAAAGCCTTTTCGGTGTTTTTAGTCAGAAAGTAGTCAGTATAGTCAATTTCTGTTGCCAAAGCATTAGGATTTTTCAGCAAGCGATTGCGATTGATGCGATTGAGCAAGGTATAAGGTGTCTGCAATACCCAACGTGGTAGGCGATATTCCAAATTCAAAATATCCCATTTTTTCCATTTGGCTACTGCTTTGCGGTTTTCTTCGTGATAGCGTTCTACTTTTTCATTTCCCCAGACGCCTTGTTTTTCTATTTTTTGAAAAGCACTTTGCAACAACTTCTCTAACCCCTCTGCCGTATATTCGCGAATGTGCCAAGGATTGCGAGTGAGCGATTGTTTGATGTTTGGAGTAGAAAGAATTAGCTTGCCTTTGGGTCTTAAAACTCTGTAAATTTCTTCAATGAGCAGTTTGTCGTTAGGAATATGCTCAATCACCTGAAAGCAAAGTACATAATCAAAACTATCGTCTTCTAAACTTTCCAGAGGAGGTATGTAGTGCGTAATGAACCTGTGTTGAGGATATTTTGCTTGCAGATGTTCTATGAGTTGTTCATTTTTATCCAAAGCGGTGTAGCTATCGCATTTAGGAAAGATGACTTCCAAACCTCTGCCCAAGCCACAACCTATTTCTAAAACATTGCCGCTTATTATTTGCGAAGCCGCCCAATAAGCGAAAAAAAGCCTTTGATGAATAGGATTGTCTGAAATAATCGTGTTTGAGGTAATTTCAGTAGTGGAAAACATATTTTTTTAACCCAAAAATTGCTTATTCAATAAAACTGCTTTATTGCTCTTTTTTCAATATTTTTTCACGTTCCAAATAAAACTCATTTCGTTCTTGCTGAATTTTTTGCAGTTCGTTATGATACCAAGAAACATCTTGCATAATTACGAAATAAAACTGCTCTCCATATTGCTCAAAAAAACGAATAATACAACGAAATTGCATCAATTTATCGTATAGCTCTGCCTCAATGAAATTGATACTCACTTCTTGAATATCCACCGAGAGCAAATGTTCTAAAAATGGGAAAAGTGTATAAACCGATTGTCCGTAGCTATTTTCCAAACTCACAAAAGAATTATTGCTATGCAAAATTCGGGCATTTACGTCTAAAAGCATTGCCAGATGTGTATCCCTTGCAAAAAGGCAGTGGGCTTGCTCAAAAATATCTTGATAGTCAATGTTCATTCTTCCAAGTTCTTAAACTGATTTAATCTAATCTATTATTCACATTCAAAAATGCAGAGTTTGAGCATTGGATATTTTATTTTTTGTTTTCTGTTTTGCAATTATTTACGTTCAAAAAGTTCAGCGTTTGATGTTCAAACCTTTAAGAGCTTTATCTCTCATTTTTTCTGTCTAACGTCTATTTGCTAAAATCCTGTTTTCTGCATCTTGTTTCTATACTACAAAATTTATATTTCACACCTTTTTCCCAATCATCGCTTCAGCAAGGGCTAAAAAGGCATTTTCAACGTTTTCACCTGTTTTGGCACTGCAAAGAAAATCATAACTTACGGGCAATTGCTTGAGTTGTTCGGGGCTGATTAAATCTCCTTTGTTTGCAATTTTGAGAATAGGCACATTGGGTAAAATTTTCTGCACATACTCTATATCGGCTTGCATTTGCTCGTAAGTAGAAGGGCGAGTTACATCAAACACGTATAAAATACCATTAGAACCCAAATAGTAAGATGTATTGACACGAGTTTGGGTAACCTCGCCAGCAATATCCCAAATCATCAAATTTACAATATCTTCGCCGAGCTCTACCACTTTTTTATCAATTTTTACGCCCAAAGTGGTCAGATACTCTTCTGAAAATTTTTGATATACAAAACGCTTGGTAAGTGAAGTTTTACCAACGCCAAAATTTCCAATTAAAATGACTTTTTTGCTGTACGTTTTTCCTGTATTCATTGATTTTTTGAGCAATTAGGTTATAGTGTGGAAAGTCCTCAATATGTTTTTTGAGTAAAATATTCAAATCAGTTTGCTGTATTTCTTCATCAGAGCGTTGGCTCAAATGTTTTTCGTAAAACAACTGCATATAGCTTTGCAAACGCTCCTGAAAACTTTTATCTACCACCCCCGAAACCACAGCAACCAAATAAAAACGAACTGCACTGAACACAAACATTTTCAAGTTACCATATTCCAGCATTTCCAAATCGGCTTTATTGCCAAAGGCATCATTGACAAAAGATTTGATAGCCGTAAGCATACCTGCCACCATATCGTCATCAACTACATCAGTTTGGCTATAATGGGCTTGTAAGATGCCCGAATTTTGCCAAATTACAAAAAATTCTTGAATAGTGGCTTGGGAGGCTTGTGCCAAAAGCATTTCTTCTTGCTTTACTCCAAAAAGGCTTAAAAATTCTCGGCGAAACGCTTGCCACGAAAAGCTATTATCAATTTGTTTGTTGATATTCTCGTTGAGTTTTTCCAGCTCGGTTTTGATAAATTTTTGAACCAGCTTGCCAATGATAGGGTAGAGGGCATCAATCATTTCGGGTTGGGACTCGCGAATTTCTCGCTTGATTGCCTCGCTGATATTGTTGAGCTTACCGACTTCGTTTTTTACTTTTTCAATCTTTTCCTCTAAAATAGGTTCAAGTTTGTGTAAGATTTTCTCTTCTTCTTTCGGAAAACTTTCTTTGATACTACGGATTTCTTGGGAAATTTTTTCTTGCACCTGCAAATTTTGCTTTTGCAAGACTTCCTCAAACATATCAAAGAAAACATTTACCTTTTCAAATGCGTCATTCATTTGCCAAATTATTTGAAGGCTTGAACGTTGAAACTTTGCCTTGAACCTTAAAACTTATTTTTATATTCATTCTGCAAATATTTGTATTTTTGGCGAAAAAAACAAAGTAATGCGAGTTTTTATTCTTTTGGGAAGCAATGAAGGCAATAGACTATTTTTCTTGAAAGAGGCGATACAGAGATTGGAAAATTTGGGAACGATTGTCCAAGTTTCTTCTATTTACGAAACCGAACCTTGGGGAAATTTGGAGCAGGCTAATTTTTTGAATTGTGTGCTTGAAATGCAAACGACGCTTTCTGCCGAAAATTTACTTAGGGAAATTTTAAGTATTGAAAAATCTTTGGGCAGAGAGCGAAAAACAAAGTGGCAGGCTCGCACCATTGATATTGATATTTTGTATTTTGGTAACGAGATTATTCAAACGGAGCATCTGCAAGTACCTCACCCTTTTTTACACCAAAGACGTTTTACCCTGATGCCACTTGTAGAAATAGCTTCCGATTTTCTGCACCCTATTTTTCAAAAAACCAACCAAGAGCTACTGAATAAATGTGATGATACGCTTTCGGTATGGCTTTACAAATTTGAAAAAACAGAACAATGAACAAGAATATTTCTGAAATATTACGCAAAGACGAGCAGTATGTTTGGCATCCTTTCACGCCTCTTGTAGGAAGTGAAGCCCCTTTGCCTATTGTAAAAGCGGAAGGGGCGTATCTTTATACGGAAGAAGGACAAAAAATTTTAGATGCTATTGCCTCTTGGTGGGTAAATCTGCACGGACATAGCCACCCACATATCGCACAAGCCATTTTTACGCAGGCTCAAAAACTGGAACACGTAATTTTTGCAGGTTTTACACACGAACCTGCCACTACGCTGGCAGAACGCCTGTTTTCTATATTGCCTTCCAACCAAAATAAAATTTTCTTTTCGGATAATGGAAGCACAGCTTGTGAGGTAGCTATCAAAATGGCTTTGCAATATTGGTACAATTTGGGTAAGACACAGCGAACTGAAATTATTGCCTTGCAAGGAGCTTATCACGGCGATACTTTCGGTGGAATGTCTGTTGCTGAACGAAATTTATTTAATAAACCATTTTTAGAAAAACTATTTGAAGTACATTTTTTGCCTTTTCCTGCTTGTTATGAGGTGGCTTGTTGTGCAGGGAAACGAAATAATGCTCAATGCTTTTCGGCAAAGGTTACCATTCAAAAAATGCAAGAACTTGCCGAAACAGGCAAGATAGCGGCATTTATTTATGAGCCTTTGGTGCAAGGAGCCGCAGGTATGCGTATGTACAGCCCCGAAATTTTAGATGAACTATTGAATATAGCCCATAAATACGACATTCTTTGTATTGCCGATGAAGTGATGACAGGCTTTGGACGAACAGGTAAGCTATTTGCTTCTGAATACTGCACTCAAAAGCCCGATATAATGTGTTTATCCAAAGGCATTACAGGGGGTACAATGCCTTTGGGGGTAACTACTTGTACCGAAAAAGTAATTTCTGCCTTTCGTTCTGCCGAAAAGTCTAAAACATTCTACCACGGACACTCCTACACTGCCAATCCACTGGCTTGTGCGGCGGCAAATGCAAGTTTAGATTTGCTTCTGCAAAAGGAAACTTTACTAAAAATTCATCAAATTACGGAAATGCACATAGCTTTTGAGGCTCAAATTCGCTCACAAAAGCGTGTTGCCAAAGTACAAACTTTGGGTACTATCCTTGCCCTTGAACTCAAAAGCAAAGAGGAAACAAGCTATTTCAACAATATGGCAAAAGACATTTACAAACATTTTTTGGCAAAAAATATCCTACTGCGTCCTTTGGGGAACGTTTTGTACGTAATGCCTCCTTACTGCATTGAAAAAAATGAATTAGAATGGGTTTATAGAGAAATAAGCAGTTTTTTAGAAAGCTAAACCAAGCAAGTTTTACTTGCCCAAAAACTTCCGAAAATGCTCAATAACGTAGCTAACTTCCTCTTGGGGCATAGGCACGTATAGCGGTAGAATGATGCTTCTATCGCACAAATCCTCGGAAATAGGCAACTTTACATCAGAGTAACCTTTGTAAGCTGTTTCGCGGTGCGAAGTCATTACCCCCGAACGTGTAGCAATGCCTACGTCAAGTAATTTTTGCATTAAATCATCTCTATTGATAGGGCAATTTTCTTTCAAATACACCGAATAAGATTGGTAATTAGAAAAATAGCCTTCTCTTTCATAAGGCAGACGCAGGCAGTCTATATCCTTGAAAGCATCGTGGTACTGAAAAGCGATTTTGCGGCGTTCCGAAACAATCCAATCCAATTTCTCTAATTGCTTAATGCCCACAGCCGCTTGAATTTCGGTCATTCGGTAGTTGTAGCCTACTTCCAAATGGTCAGTAATGAGGACTTTGCTACTTTCGTGCCGCACTCTATCATTGATAGCCATTCCGTGTTGGCGAAGCAATTTGAGGCGTTGGGCGTAATCTTCTCGTGAAGTGGTTATCATACCGCCATCACCTGTGGTAATCACTTTGCGTGGGTGAAAAGAAAAACACACCAAATCGCTATGCGAGCCAATTTTTTTACCTTGATAGCTACTGCCTGCGGCACAAGCGGCATCTTCTATTAAAATAAGATTTTTTTCTTTACAAAGAGCCTGAAAAGCCGCTATATCGGCGGGCATACCAATTTGATGAACTATTAAGATGGCTTTAGTTTTGGGGGTGATTTTGCGTTTTACGTCTTCAATATCCAAATTATATTCGGTATTTACTTCTGCAAAAACGGCTTTTGCCCCCACATACCGAATACAATTTGCCGTAGCGATATACGAAAGCGAAGGACAAATTACTTCATCATCTGCCTGTACGCCTGCTACAATCATTGCCAAGTGCAAAGCGGTAGTACAATTGGAAACCGCAACGGCATATTTAGCACCTGTATATGTGGCAAATTTTTCTTCAAATTCGGCTATTTTGGGTCCTTGCGTTACCCAGCCTGTCAGGATAGTATCGTAAGCGTATTGAGCCTCTTGGCTGTCAAGGTAGGGTTTGGCTACGGGGATTTTCATTGGTTTTGAGATTTTTGTTTAGCAAAATACCATTCTGATAATTTTTTTAGCCCTTCTTCCAAGGTTACAGTTGGCTTAAATTGAAGCATTTTTTCTGCTTTACTGATGTCGGCTAAACGTCTTGAAACAGGATTGATAGTATTTTCAGGCATAAATTTGGGTTCTAAATTGGAATTATTTACTTTCAGAAGTAATTCTAAAAGTTCTTTTAAGCTTGTTTCTCTTTGCGAGCCTATATTGAAAGATTCATCTGTAACTTCTGAAAACAAAGCCGCTACATTAGCCCTGGCTACATCTTGAACATAAACAAAATCCATTGAAGTAGAACCATCTCCAAAAATCAGCGGCTGACGACCATCTCTAATACAATCTAACCACTTTATCATTACTTCGGTATATTTTCCGTCAGTATCCATTCTCGGACCATACACATTGAAATATCGCAGAGCAACATAATCTAATCCATACATAAACTTGTAGCTACGGAAAAGTTGCTCGCCCCATAACTTGGCACCACCATAAAAAGTTTGATTATTGTAAGGATTATCCGTTTCGGGGGTGGGAAAATGTTGAGCTAAACCATACACTGAAGCCGAAGACGAATAAATAACCTTTTTTACCTTATATTTTACACAAAGTTGAGCCAGATGAAAAGTGGATTTTAACATTACATCAAAACCATCTTGGGGATTGGCGGCACAAGCATTGATACGTAAAGCCGCCATATGAAATACATAATCCACTTTGGAAACTAAATTTTCTAGAAGTTGCTCATTTCTAATATCTCCTTTTACGAATTCTACAACAGGGTTTTGAAGAAAATTTTTCATATTTTCATCACTACCCCTAATGAAATTGTCAATGATAATAATTTTGGAAGGTTTGTGTAGTAAAAGTTCTTCTACTACATAAGAACCAATAAATCCTGCTCCGCCGGTTACTAAGATGTTCATATAGATAGTTTTTTGTATAAGAGTTTAATTTTCAATGATTTCATCAATGATAAAAACAGGTCTTTTGCGTGAGGCATCTAAGGTACGCCACAAATATTCTGCAATAATACCCAAAGAAATATTTGTTACACCAAAACCTATCATCAGAATAGAGGCTAAGGCAGTCCAGCCTTCTTTGATGTCATTAAGAATAAGTTTGCGTGCAATAAGATACAGGGCAAACAAAGTTCCTACAATAAAAAGCGAAATTCCTACCACACTCACTAAGCGAATAGGAAAAAAAGAAAAAGCAACAAAGCTATCAATCATCAATTTGATTTTTTTTGCCAAAGTCCATTTAGATTTTCCTGCTTTGCGAGGTTGTTTTTGATAAGTGATAGAACTTTGCGGGAAGCCCAATGTAAGTATTTGCAAAAAAATAGAAGAATTAGCCTCTATGTTTTCGTTGAGTAATTTTTGTACTTTTTGGCTAAACATCACAATATCAAAACCATTTTCAGGGAAATTTTTTACGGCAAATTTTTTCATTAGTTTGGCATAAAACCCTGAAAACCAACCTTGTTTTTCATTTCGGTAAGCCCAAATAATTTCTTTTTGTTTTTCAGTAATTTCTTGATGCAGTTTTACAACAAGCTCCAGCGGGTCTTGCAAATCGGCATACATAAAAGTAATGTATTTACCTTGTGCGTGCAAAATACCTGCCCGCAAAGCGGCGTGAGAGCCAAAATTTTTAGAAAGTTTGATAATTTTACAGGTATAAAATTCATGTTTTTGTTGTTGCAATAGTTCTAAAGAATTATCCGTAGAGCCATCATCAATAAAAATCACTTCAAAATTTAATTCCTTATTTTTTTTGCAAAATTCTCCCAAAGATTGCACTAAAAAAGGAATATTAGCTGACTCGTTGAGGAAGGGAATAAGGATAGTTATTTGTACCATTATTGTATTTCTCTTGCAGGATTACCTACTATTTTTTTGTTTTCTCCCACGGACTTAACCACATTTGTACCCATTCCGATAAGGGTATTTGAACCAACGGAAATATTATTGATAATATTTGAACCGCTACCTATGTAGCAGTTTTTACCAATTTTCGTAAAGCCCGCCACTACTATATTTGAGCCAATGCAGGTGTTATCTCCTATCTCCGTATCGTGGTGGATAACGCTATTGGGCAGAATAATTACATTATCACCAATTTTGGCATTGTGCGTAATTACTACACCTGCCATAATGAGGCAGTTTGTGCCAATACTTGCAAATTTAGAAATTGTAGCCGAAGGGTGAATAATACTTGCAAATCTTTCTTTGGGTATGCCTAAACCTGCAATAATTTCGCCTCTTTTTCTAAAATTGTAGGGGCTACCTATACACGCCAGCACTTTGGCGTTAGGAAATCGCTCAAAAGCAGTTCTATCAAAAACCTCCATATCGCAATATTTTGTACCAATCTTGTTGGTATCATCATCAACAAAGCCTATCACTTTGTATTTACTTTCATCAATGCAATTCAATGCTTCAACACTATTGCCCCCCAAAGGAAAAATGAGTAAAGGTATCATTGTTTCTGTTCAAAATTTACATTTTCGTACACCTGCCTCAAAGGTAATTCTACTGCAAAGTAAGTGAGTTCTACAACCTCCTCCAAACCTTCATAAATCCGTTCTTCCCAAATTTTTTCAGCTTTGCGAGTATAAACAATGGCTTTGGGTTCATCTTGCCAAACTATCAAGTAAGTTTGCAAGCTGGGTAATGCCTGGTATTCTAAAAGTTTTTCGCCTAAATCTATGTGTTTTGTGCTTTTGGAAAGCACCTCTACAAGCATTACAGGATTAGTAACTTGATGATATTTGTTGCGTTTTTGCTCTTTCCAATTTACAATTACTAAATCAGGCTCTCTAAATCCGTCCTCTAAATTATCTTTTGCAATAGCTGTTTTTTGAGGGTAAATTGCAAAGCCTTTTTCTTTAAGCATAGAAGCTAACAAAATCATAAGATTTGCCAGCAGATCATCGTGTTTTTGTGTAGGCATAGTTTGGAAAAAAGGTAGTTTTTCGGCACAGAAATCATCAGAAAGGATAAAATCAATGATGTTTTCCTCAACGGGTTTTCCTGCAAATTTATCCCAAATTAAGCCATCAGAAAACTCAAAACCGCCTGCTTCGCCCAGTCGTTCATAAAACTTCAAAAAATCTTCAAAAGTGTAGGTTTTTATTTCGGTTAGCATAAAACTTTAAATTTGGGTGGTAAAAATATCCTTCAAATCCACTTCAAAGCCTTGCAAGAGTTTAGATTGTACTTTTCCTTGCTCAGCTACAAATTGGTGCAAAATGTACTTGCTATTTTGCAAGGTGAAAATTTCAATGACTTTATTAGCAGGTTCTACAATCCAGTATTCTTTTACGCCAAATTGCTCGTATAGCTCTTTTTTCTCGTTATTGTCGCGATAATAGGTAGAGGGCGAAATAATTTCTACGAGCAAATCAGGCACACCCTCAAAGCCTCTTTTAGAAAGATATTTCAGGTTTTCATTAGCAATAAAAACAATATCAGGCTGAACGACATTATTTTCGTCTAAAATAACATCAAAAGGAGCTACTGCTACTTGTCCTTTTTGATTTTTCTTCACAAATAAGTGTAATTCAACACTCAAATCTCTTGAAATAAATTGGTGTTCGGTATTGGGAGCGGGCGGCATAAATAGTTCATTAGCAATGATTTCGCAGCGAGTTTCTGCGGGAAATTCGTTGAGTAAATCTTGATAAGTATATGTTTTGAGCAGAGTTTCCATAGCTTACATATTTTGAGGGAAAATATCCTTCAAATCTACTTCAAAACCTTGTAAGAGTTTGGATTGTATTTTTCCTTGCTCGGCTACAAATTGGTGCAAAATATATTTGCCATTTTGCAAAGTGAAAATTTCAATGACTTTGTTAGCAGGTTCTACAATCCAGTATTCCTTTACACCAAATTGCTCATATAAATCTTTTTTTTCTACGCTATCGCGATAAAATGTAGAGGGCGAAATAATTTCTACGAGCAAATCAGGCATGCCCTCAAAGCCTCTTTTGGTAAGATATTTCAGGTTTTCGTTAGCAATAAAAACAATATCAGGCTGAACAACATTATTTTCGTCCAAAATAACATCAAAAGGGGCATCAAAAACTTTTCCCATTCGTTTTTCTTTACAAAAAACTCTGAAAATAAACTCTAATTCCCCAGATATTTCTTGGTGTTCGGTATTGGGAGCAGGCGGCATAAATAGTTCGTTAGCAATGATTTCACAGCGAGTTTCAGGTGGAAATTCGCTGAGCAAATCTTGATAAGTATATGTTTTGAGCAAAGTTTCCATAGCCCGAATTTACAAAATTTTAGTAAGTATTCAAAACTTCAATGATATAACTTACTTCCTCATCAGTGAGTTCAGCAAACATGGGTAAAGTAAGGCAATGTTCTGCCAAATATTCGGCATTGGGGCAGTCGCCTTTTTGATAGCCCAAATAAGCATAAGCCTGTTGTAAATGACAAGGTACAGGGTAGTGCAAACCGGGAAAAATACCTTTGCTATTGAGATATTTCATCAAATCGTCTCGTTTTTCGGTAGTGATTACAAATAAATGATACACCGAGTCGGCAAAATCGGGTTGATGTTGCATTTGGATAGCCGAATGTTTGATTTCTGTTTGGTAGCGTTTGGCAATTTCTTTACGGCGATTGTTCCAAGTGTCTAAATATTGCAGTTTTACACTCAAACTGACTGCCTCCAAGCCTCCCATACGCATATTGTAGCCGATTTCATCGTGGTAGTACCGCACTACCGAGCCGTGATTGCGTAAGCTCTGAATGTGCTTGTAATATTTTTCGTTATTGGTTGTAATGCCTCCTGCTTCGCCATAAGCTCCTAAATTTTTGCCCGGATAGAAGCTAAAACAAGCCATTTCGCCGAAACCACCCACACGCTTACCTTTGTAATAGGCTCCGTGAGCTTGTGCGGCATCTTCTATAAGGAACAGGTTATGCTTTTGGCAAATAGCTTTTACGGCATCTACATCAAAGGGCTGTCCGTAAAGATGAACACCCGCAATCGCTTTGGTTTTTGGGGTGATTTTTTCTTCAATTTTAGAGGCATCAATTTCCCAAGTATCGGCGGTGCAATCTACAAAAACAGGTGTTGCTCCGCAATAGCTTACTCCCCAAGCCGTAGCAATAAATGTATTGGCAGGCACAATCACCTCATCGCCTTGCCCAATACCCAAAGCCAGCATAGCCAAATGCAGAGCAGAAGTACCATTATTGATGCCCAAAGCGTATTTCGTATGGCAATATTCGGCAAATTTTTGCTCAAATTCTTCTACATATTTGCCTCCAGAAAAGGCTGTATTTTCACAAACTTCCTCAAAACGAGCCAAAACTTCGGCTTTGATGCTCTGGTACTGACGTTTGAGGTCAAGAAAAGGGATTTTGTAAGTGGTTTCAGTCATAATTGTCAAATTCTTTACTTTTCTAAACTTCGATAAATTTGATTATCTTAGCAGGATTGCCCACTACTACGGCATTTTCGGGAACATCTTTGGTTACTACTGCTCCTGCACCTACTACGGCATTTTTACCAATTTTTATTCCACCTAAAATAGTTGCACCTGTGCCAATACTGGCTCGGTCTTCTACAATTGTTTCAACCAATTTCCAATCGGCTTCGGTTTGTAAAGAACCATCTGCATTTACAGCACGCGGTAGCATATCGTTGATAAAACTAACGTTATGCCCTACAAAAACACCGTCACCAATTTTTACTCCTTCGCAAATAAAAGTATGGGAAGAGATTTTACAATTTTTGCCAATGACTGCTCCTTTCTGAATTTCTACAAAAGAGCCTATTTTTGAGCCATCGCCAATGGTACAGCCATATAAATTTACAAATTTGAAAATTTTTACATTTTCACCCACTTGAACGTTGCTGATTGACTGACGCTCGTTTTCAATATTGAGGATTTGCATAATTCTTTATAAAGTTACTTCTTCACCTTTATTTTTAATAGACTTCTGCGAAGCCTCTAAAATTTGCACAACCAAAGCCCCTGTTTCGGCGGTGGCTCGTGGTTTTTTATTCTGCAAAATGGCGTCAATAAAATCAGATGCCATTGCAAAAAGTGCCTCCGTACCCTCTAATTTAGGTACGTAAATATCGCCTACGCGATAATCTACCAAAATTTTGGTTTTATCTTCTTCGGTTTTTAGCTCGTAACCTGTGTCATACACTTTAATTTTTTCGGTAGCTTCCAAGTCGTTCCAAACAATCATTTTTTTATCGCCCCCTACAAGCATCTGCCTGACTTTTACAGGCGAACTCCAAGAGCAATTGAAATGAGCAATTTTATTGGAAGCATAATGTAAAGTGAGGTAAGCAATATTTTCAATATCGTTTTTAGTGTGCGAAATACCCACCGCTTGCACTGCCACAGGTTTTTCGTTCATCAAGTAATAACATACAGAAATATCGTGAGAGGCTAAGTCCCATAAAACATTTATATCCTGCTGGAATAGACCTAAATTGATACGAGTGGAGTCTATGTAATTTATCTTTCCGATGATGCCATTATCTATTAAATTTTTCATTTTTTCAACGGCACTTGTATAAAGAAAGATATGGTCAACCATTAGAACAAGTTTTTTTTTTCAGCAATCTCTATGAGTTCTTGGGCTTGGGCATAGGTAGAAGTCATTGGCTTTTCTACCAAAACGTGCTTTCCTGCTTCCAAACACTTTTTAGCAAGCTCGTAATGCGTAAAAACAGGCGTAGCAATGGCTACTGCATCAATTTTGGATAAAAATTCATCAAACGAAGTAGTAGTTTCTACGGTGGGGTAGAGTTTGGGGATACTTTCTAACTTTTGCTTGTCAAAATCTAAAACGATTTTAAGCGAAGCTTTTTTTTGGGCATAGAAATTTCTTACCAAATTTTTGCCCCAATAGCCATAGCCAATAATACCGATATTCATCATAACTTTGAGAAAAATCAATCATTCAAATTTGGTAGCAAGATAAAGTTTTTTGTAATTTTGTCAAAAAAATGTATTTTCAATGACAACACCAACTACCTCTACGGCTATCCTTTCGCAAAGAGTTGTAGAATTGCACGAATCGCAAACTTTGGAAATGGCAGCCAAAGCTCGCAGTCTGAAAGCACAAGGCTATGATGTTATCAATCTTACTTTGGGTGAGCCCGATTTCAACACCCCCGAACACATCAAAGAAGCCGCCAAGAAAGCCATAGATGAAAACTTTTCTTTTTACACTCCTGTGCCTGCTATTTTAGAACTCCGAGAAGCCATTGCAGATAAACTCCGCCGTGAAAATCTTTTAGATGTAAAAGCTGAAAATATTGTAGTTTCTACGGGAGCTAAGCAGTCGCTTATCAATACCATTTTAGCACTTATCAATCCCGGTGATGAGGTAATTGTTTTTGCTCCATACTGGGTGAGCTATATTCCAATGATACAACTTGCACAAGGCAAGGCAGTGATTGTGGAAGGTAAAATTGAAAATGGCTTCAAAGTTATTCCCCAAGACTTACAAAATGCTATTACACCCAAAACCAAAGCGGTTATTTATTCTTCACCCTCCAACCCCACTGGCACGGTATATTCCAAAGAAGAACTTAAAGCCTTTGCAGATATTCTTGCTCCTTATGAAAATATTTTCATTATAGCTGATGAAATCTACGAATATATTACTTTTGAGGGTAACTATTGGAGTATAGGTGCTTTTGAAAGTGTAAAAAACCGAACTATTACGGTGAATGGCTTTTCCAAGAGTTTTGCAATGACAGGCTGGCGAGTAGGCTACATTGCCGCTCCCAAATCCATTGCCGATGCGTGTATCAAGATTCAAGGGCAATTTACTTCAGCTACTTGCTCTATTGCTCAAAAAGCCGCTCTTGCCGCCATTACAGGCGACCTTTCTGCCACACAAACAATGAAAAATGCTTATCTACGTCGTAGAGATTTGGTGTTGGATTTACTCAAAGATACACCTACTATCAAAACGTATGTTCCACAAGGGGCGTTTTATCTTTTCCCTGATGTAAGCTATTATTTTGGAAAATCTGATGGCAAAACCACTATTGGCAATGCTTACGATTTGTGTATGTATTTGCTCAATGAGGCTTACGTGGCACTCGTAGATGGCGAAGGATTTGGAGCCAAAAATTGTATTCGTATTTCTTTTGCCGCCGCAGATGAAAAACTCATAGAAGGCATTAAACGTATTAAAGAGGCTTTAAGTCGTTTGCAGTAGAGCTAAAGCCTCGTTTTCTTTACTTCGCATTTGGGCGGCTTCGGCATCAGTTTTATCCCGATAGCCGAGCAGATGTAAAACTCCGTGAATCATCACTCGGTGCAGTTCTTGCTCAAAACTTACTTGTAGGTTTTGAGCATTTTCTTGTACTCTTTCCACGCTAATAAATATATCGCCTTCTATAATGTTTTGTTTTTCGGAGTTATCAAAGGTAATAATATCGGTGTAGTCGTCGTGTTGGAGATAGGCTACGTTGATTTTGTGTAAATATTCATCATTGCAAAAAATAAAGTTCAGTTCGCCGAGTTTGTACTTTTCTTGTAAAATCACCGCTTTCACCCAGCGTTTTACTTTCAAAACATCAGCAAGTTTGAATGAGATGATTTCTGTAAAAAAGTGTATTGCCATAAAAAGAGTATTTTGCCAAGGTTTGGCAATTTGAGCATAAAATTTTAGCCAAACAAAAAAGCCCCAAAATTTTTTGAGGCTTTTGGCTGTTTTTTCTATTGTTTGATAAACTTACTGGTGAGCATTTCGCCGTTTTCGGTTTGCAGACGTATAATATACAAACCTTTGGGCAAATTCTGCAATTTTTCAGATAGTTGCGTTTCGGTATTTACCAAGCTATCATTTACTACTGCAAGGGTTTTGCCTGTCTGGCTTACTATTTCCACTTTGATAGTGCTGATTTCGCTTCTTGTTCCCAAAGCAACTTTTACAAAATCTTTTTCGGTAGCAGGGTTGGGATAAATGAGCAGTTGCACTGCTTTGGTTTTATCCAAACTGATAGTTGGCGAATAGCGGAAAGTTTTATCTTGCTCCAAAACACGCAAGCGGTAATAGCTCAAGCCTGTAAAATCTTTATCCAAAAAGCCATAAGTATTGAGATGGGAATTTTTGGCATTTACAAAGCCAATTTTACGAAACTCTCTATTATCGGTAGATTTTTCTACTTCAAAACCTGCAATATTTAACTCGGTAGCGGTTTGCCAAGTTAGTTCGGATTCGCCTTTTTCATTGATTTTCCCTTTGAAAGAGAGCAATTCCAGAGGCAATGGGTTAAAACTATTGGAACTTGCAAGTGTAAAAGGACTAAAAGAACTAATGGCAGCACTGCTACGAATGGCACTTGCAGGAATAAGCGTTGCGGTAGTATTGCCGTGGTCTCTCCATACGGCACCGTCCCAACGAGCTACACGCAAGGCACTTTCTTGCCCCGAAGTAATGCCACAGCTTCGCACATTATCATAGCTAAGCTCTACAAAGACATTAGAAGTACCTCCTGTACGATTGAGAATCCAGTGTTCGCAGTTACCTACGTGGTCTAATGTTACATCTTTGGAAGTAATATCGTAGGGGTTCGGATAAATTCTATCATAGGTAGCAGTGAAATGGTCTGTGGCAGCAGAAGGGGCAGAAATAGCAATGGGAGCATAAAAACCATCATCACCCACAGGGAACACAAATGTATCATTGCCCACCTTACGAACCCAACCATTTACATAGCTATTGTTATTAGCTCCTGTGGTGGTGGCATTATCCAGAAATTCCATTCTTGCGGTTGTAGCATTAGGGGCATTTACCCTGCCTGCGGTGAAGGTCGCCGAACCTGAAATTTCTACATTGGTACTATTGAGTGTTACGTTGCCTGCGGTTTTGTTGAAAACGATATTGTAAAAACGCTCTGTACCTCCTTGCGTAGTGATAGTTTGGTTCAAACCTTCACGGAAACGGATAGTTCCATTACCTTCTTGGAAAGAACTTGCTGTGCCAAGTGTATTCTCCCAGTTACCTAAAAGATTGATAACACCATCAGGGGTGGCAGAATTGCTATCATCCATATCCAAAGCTCCTGTTCCCGAAATATTAAGGTTTCCGTGAATATCTAAACGATTGGGAGGTGTGTTGTTGCCTTCTATGATGAGTGTAAGCCTATCTAAATTGATATTTCTACACTCTGCCACTCTTTGTGTGCCGTCAAGACTTGCAAAATATAAATCTGCATTGATAGCAGTGCTACTGATGGTAGGATTATTAGTAGCAGTGGGAGAGATAGTGACATCTACCGTTGCAGTAGGAACAGAGAAATTTTCCCAATTTCGGCAATTGAACCAGTTGGTGTTAGTAGTGCCTGTCCATTTGCCTGGAACAGCCGCTGCTCCTGTTACCGTAAAAGCACTATTACATTGAGTAGCAGGGAAGTCATCACCCGTAGTACCTAAATCACTAAACCAATTTCCAGTGAAATTAATGATATTGTTGATATGTGTAAATTGAGGATTTGAACCTCTTGGTCCTGTATAGTAAGCGACACTTCTATCAATACTTGTTGTTGCTTGTATAGCAAAACACTCAATTTCGGGAGGAATGCGAGAACGTCTTCTTTGATTAGCTGTTCCTAAAGCAGTTAAATCGTCCGCTACTGTCCACCAAGTGCCTCCTTGCATTATTCCACCTAATATATTACCTTCAAAAGTGGAGTATGTGCCGTGGTTGATAAAAGTTCCTTGCATCAAAAAAACAGCATCGGGAGCTGTTGTACTCATATTTGCACCACCTGTTCCAGTTGTATTGGGGGCATTTACTCTGCTAAAATCTGAGCTTGCTACGCCATTGATAGAAAAATTATCGGGACCACCAGTACCGGGAACTTCAAAACAGATGATGGATCCTCTTCCTATGGTAGTTGTCCCATTATATGTTATTTCAAAAGCTTCTATATTATTGCTTGGAGTACCATCACAAGCATACCAACGTCTTGTTCTTACATTGGCAGGAGCAAGCATTTCATAGACAGCATTGGCATAAATAAACTTTGTACTAGGGCTTATATCTACAAGAGTAACTATACTAATTTTATCAGTAGGTCCAGAAATCTGGTTATCAAAACCTATGAACATCATATCGCCAGGTCGTAGTGTGGTTTGATTAGAGCCTAAACCTTGAATAGCAAAGGTATAGGGGTTTTCATCACTATCGTTATTAGGAATATTTACCTGAGCAGTTCTTAATCCAAGAGCAGAGGGGTCAAATTGAATTACCAAAGTAGAGGTACTTGCAGCAGGAATGGTAGAAGAGGGTAAAGAAAGAATTGTAAAATCTGAGGCGTGGGCACCTGTAATAGTAATAGTGCCTATGTTTAAATCTGATGTACCCAGATTTTCAATCGTAAAAGTGCGATTTTGAGTTCCAGCGGTTACATTAACTCCTCCAAAATCTGTGTGGTCAGTAAGAGAAGGGGTCATATCGCCATTTACTATACTTACAGAATTACCCCTAACATTAATTTCTGGACCTGTAAAAGAGGGGGGGATAAAAGTAGCAGTAACACTTACATTATCTATACCAATACCTTGTGAATTGGAACCAGTAGTATTGATATTCCATCTTAGATAAAAGTCAGAAGAGGGAGACAATGCTGTGGGAAATGTGATAACAATACCTGTTCTGGAAACGACTAATGGAGTTGTGAATGTATAAGAAGAACTTCCTGTTGGAAAGTTGCCAGATGCAATATCGCCAGCAACAATAGCAGTCCAATTATTACCATCAAGAGAGTAGTAAAATTCTATAGAGGCAACAGCAGTGTTAATACGGTATCTTTCAGCTTCGTAAGAAACACTTACAGAACTTATCAAGTCTGTAGGGTGAGTATTTCTGTAATGCGACATTAAACTTCTAGGACTAGAGAATGACCCAGATGTCATAGAACCAACAGCTCTATCTGTACAAGCAGCTGATATTCCCCAGTTGTATGTTCCTCCAGTAGTTGGAGTTCCTCCACAAGCATTTTGAGTTGTAGTGGTGCTTCCTCCAGAGAAAGTTGGAGTAGCTGTTCCGTTTAATCTCCAATTTGAAGGTAAATTGTTTGTAGAACCCATAGAGTCAAAATTCTCAGTTACAGGAGTGGTGTTGGGAACGCTAATCTGCCCCCAAGCTCCATTCCATAGAAACAAAGTTGTAAGCAAACAACAGAGTAGAATAATTTTTTTCATATCTTAATCAGTTTTGTTTGTGATTGCAAATTTACACTGCTATATCCAAAAAGGCACAAAAAGGTAACTGCCCAAAAGCATTTTTAACATAAAAATAATATTGGCAAAAGTAGGTTTAAGATGAAATAATGTAAGAAAGTATGTGTTTGGTATGTTAATTGTTAAATCCGAGAATAAATTTTTTTAGATTGCTTTCGTACTTGTTTTGCCAAAGTTTTTCTAATTCTGCTTCTTGGCTATTATAGCGTACATACCACATAAAAAAAGTATTGTTGAGGTGCATTTTGGCTAATTTTTCTTTGGTGTAAATTCTTTGTTTAAATTTTATTTTTTCAAGTTCTGCAATTTTTTCCTGGATAAAAGAGGCTTTTTGGGCTTTTTTTGATGAGGTGTCAAGGTTTTGGAAATCTTTTTGGGCATAAAAGTTTTTTAGAGTTTGGGTAGTTTGTAGCATAAAAGCAATATAAAGCGAATCGTCGTAGAGTTCGTTTTGGTAAAATTGAAGATGGGGGCTACTTTTGCCAAATTTATTTTCTAAAAATAACAAAGCCCCCTTTTTACCTACAAAAGAAGCTAAATTTTCATTGAAATTGACACTATCTTTCAGGTAAATGGTACTATGCGTAAGCTCGTGTATGATAAGTTCGGCAAGCTCGCCTTCCGAGAGTGAGAGCATAGACGAAAGCACAGGGTCTTTGAAATAGCCCAGCGTACTCCAACCCCTTACTTGGCTAATATCAGTATCATAACCCAGTTGTACTAGCGATGCCGAATCGGCTTCGGCATACTTTCGGTTGAAATGTCCTTTGTACGAAAATTTCCCCAAAAAGCCAAATTCCCATTCATAAGGCGTTAGTTCAAAGGGTTTGCAAGCCGTTACTACCCAAAGTAGAGGTTTGCCTTTTTGGTCGTAGAAAGTGGTGTAATTATCAGTTTTTTTCAAGCCCAATTCTTTTTCAGCAAAATCCTTCACTTCTTGAATGTAACGAAGTTTGTTTTTGAGGCTATCGTTGGTGGTGCTATCTTGCAAAATTTCGCTAATAGGGCGGGTGTTCCATATAATTTGCATTTGTCCATAGCCTTGCCTTATGCCGTATAGTAGCAAATCCCAATACAAAATGGCAAGTATCAGCAAAATCAGCAAAATAATGCCCAAAAAACGTTTAATCCATTTTCGCATAGCTTCCTGCAAGATGAGCCTCTTTATTTTTTCTATTTCCTGCTTCCCAAAGTATCATATCCAGCCTGAAATAAACTCGGCAATAGAATTGAGGCAATCGTCATCACGCCAGTAGCCGAAATGGCAAAGCGGATTCCAAGATTGAAGCCAGTTCCCCACATTTACTTCAATATCGGCATTGACACTTCGTTTGTAGCTATCGCTTAAATTTTTCAGCGGATAGCCGAGTACATCATCAACATCATAAAAATTGAACCAACGAGCTTTGGATTTCCATTCTTCGGGCAAGTGGGGTATAGGAAATTCTATGGCTTCTAATGGGTGATAGCCCAACGTAAAAAAAGGAATACAAGAGCCAAAGGTGAAAAGACCTACAAGCGTTTTCATACTTTCAAAGGGATTGTCAGCCAGAAAATCGCCTGTATCGTCGCGAATAGCTTTTTGGCGGTCCCAGATATAATCAGAAATGATTTGCGTTCCAAAAGAATGAGCAATGATAATCAGAGGCTTATCTTGCTTGCCCAAATCAATATACAACTTTTCAATGGTTTCGTGAATATTTCGGTGGATTTTGTGATAAACGCCATTGCTTTTGTTGGGCGTACCTGCATAGGCTACGGCATCGCCTACGTAGCTAATCAGAAATTTTCGTAATTTGCCAAAATTGAGCGGCTCGCCTTTGGAGACATTTCGCCAAAGTTCTTCCTCTTCGGGGTGAATTTCAGTTGCCCAAGTGGTGGGTAACATTTTCACCACATCAGGGTTTTTATCATACAAACGGATTTTTTCTTGCAAATCCTTAATAAATTGATTGGCATAATCAAGGCTTTGGTTACCTATGCCGTGAATAATCAGAACGCCAAGCTGGAAACTCATAGTAAAACTTTTTTTGAGCAAGATAGTCAAAATATTCCTTTGATTTGAACATTTTTGCGAAAAAACTTTCAAGTATTCTCAATATGACCGAACCTGCTATTTTTCATTATACCGAGCCTTTTATTTTGGAAAATGGCTCAATTTTACCTGAAATAGAGCTAGCTTATTGTACGTATGGCAAGCTCAATGCCCAAAAAAGTAATGTCATTTGGGTTATTCACGCCCTTACGGCAAATGCAGAGGTTGCCGATTGGTGGGCGGGGCTTTTTGGCAGTGGTAAAATGCTTGACCCCGAAAAATATTTTATTGTTTGTGCCAATAATATAGGCTCTTGTTATGGTTCTACGGGGGCTTTATCACTCAATCCGCAAACACAGGAGCCTTATTTTCACCATTTTCCTGCTCTTACTACACGCGATATGGCAAATGCTTTAGAATTGCTACGCAAGGCTTTGGATTTGCCACGCATACATTATCTTATAGGCGGCTCATTAGGCGGGCAAATTGCTTTGGAGTGGGCTATTGAACAAAAAGAAGTTTTTGAAAACCTGCTTATTTTAGCAACCAATGCCTTTCATTCGCCTTGGGGTATAGCCTTTAATGAAACGCAACGAATGGCAATACAAGCCGATGCCTCTTGGCAATATGCACACCCGCAAGCAGGTATGATGGGGTTAAAAGCCGCCCGAGCCATTGCACTGCTTTCTTACCGAAACATTGAAATTTACAACCAAAGACAGCAAGAAACCGACATTGAAAAAACCGATAACTACAAAGCAAGTTCTTATCAGCAGTATCAGGGCGAAAAGCTGATACGCAGATTCAATGCTTTTAGCTACTGGACACTCACCAAGGCTATGGATAGCCACCACGTAGGTAGAAAGCGAGGCAGTGCCGAAAATGCCCTTGGGCAAATCAAAGCCTATGTAAAAGTGGTTGGTATTACTTCTGACTTACTTTTTCCACTTGCAGAGCAAAAGTTTTTGGCAAAGCATATCCCCAAAGCTCAATTGTACGAAATAAATTCTCTATACGGGCACGATGGTTTTTTGCTAGAATTTGAGCAAATTCAACGGATTTTTGAGGAGTAAATTTCTCAAAATTGTCTTGGGAGAATTTTTGTAAAAAATTTTTACAAAAAAATTTGGAGAAAAGATTTGAACCTATTACTTTTGCAATCCGAAAACACAATGGGGCAATACCAGAGTGGCCAAATGGGGCAGACTGTAAATCTGCTGGCGTATGCCTTCGGTGGTTCGAATCCATCTTGCCCCACTCGGCACAGCCAAGTGCCAAGACTACCTCAAAGTAGTTTCAAGCGGGCGTAGCTCAGTTGGTAGAGCGGTAGCCTTCCAAGCTACAGGTCGCGGGTTCGAGCCTCGTCGCCCGCTCTAAAATTTTAGAGCCATTCTGCAATCAATGCGTCTATCAGCCGACGTAGCTCAGAGGTAGAGCACTTCCTTGGTAAGGAAGGGGTCGTGGGTTCAATTCCCATCGTTGGCTCTAAGGTTGCAAGAGAAACTCTAAAATTTTGTTGTTTTCGTAAATTTAACCAAAGAATTTTACAAATTATGGCAAAAGAAACATTTGACCGTTCCAAACCTCACGTAAACATTGGTACTATCGGTCACGTTGACCACGGAAAAACAACCCTTACCGCCGCTATTACCTATGTTTTGTCTCAGAAAGGTTTAGCTGAAAAAAGAGATTTCTCTTCTATTGATAACGCTCCCGAAGAGAAAGAAAGAGGTATTACTATCAATACCGCTCACGTAGAATACCAGACTGCAACTCGCCACTATGCACACGTAGATTGCCCTGGTCACGCTGACTACGTGAAGAATATGGTTACTGGTGCCGCACAGATGGATGGTGCTATCCTTGTAGTTGCCGCTACTGATGGTCCTATGCCTCAAACTCGTGAGCATATTCTTTTGGCTCGTCAGGTAGGTGTGCCTCAGCTTGTAGTGTTTATGAACAAAGTGGATTTGGTTGATGACCCTGAAATCCTTGACCTTGTAGAAATGGAAATCCGCGAGCTTCTTAGCTTCTATAAATTTGATGGCGACAATATCCCTGTTATTCGTGGCTCTGCTTTGGGTGCTTTGAACGGAGAACCTAAATGGGTTGAAACCGTTGAAAAGCTAATGGACGCTGTAGATAACTGGATTCCTATTCCTCCTCGTTTGGTAGATAAAGACTTCTTGATGCCTGTTGAGGACGTGTTCTCTATCACTGGTCGTGGTACTGTGGCTACTGGTCGTATCGAAAGAGGTGTTATCAACACTGGCGACCCTGTTGAAATCTTGGGTATGGGTGCTGAAGGCTTGAAATCTACCGTAACAGGGGTAGAAATGTTCCGTAAGATTTTGGACAGAGGTGAAGCTGGCGACAATGTTGGTCTATTGCTTCGTGGTATTGAAAAAACGCAAATCCGCCGTGGTATGGTAATTTGCAAGCCTGGTACTGTAACGCCTCACGCTCATTTCAAAGCTGAAGTGTACGTACTTTCAAAAGAAGAAGGTGGTCGTCATACGCCATTCTTCAACAAATATCGCCCTCAATTCTATTTGAGAACTACTGACGTTACAGGTGAAATCAAACTTCCTGATGGCGTAGAAATGGTAATGCCCGGCGATAACCTTACTATTGAAGTAAAACTTATCAACAAAGTTGCTATGGAAAAAGGTTTGCGTTTTGCTATCCGTGAGGGTGGTAGAACCGTAGGTGCTGGACAAATCACCGAAATCCTTGACTAATAGTAGTGTTTTTAAGTGAAACAAACATAGCAAAGCCTCACCAAAAGTGAGGCTTTCATTTTAGCCTTCCAAATAGTAAGCAGATGAAAGAGAAAGAAACCCCATTGATGAAGCAGTACAATCTGTTCAAAAAGAAGTATCCCGGGGCTTTGTTGCTTTTCAGAGTAGGTGATTTTTATGAAACTTTTGGCGAAGATGCTATCAAAACCAGCCGTATTTTGGGGATTGTACTTACCAAACGCAACAATGGCAGTGCAGGTGAAATAGAACTCGCAGGCTTTCCGCATCACGCTTTGGATAACTATCTGCCGAAATTGGTGCGTGCAGGCGAAAGAGTAGCCATTTGCGACCAACTAGAAGACCCAAAATTTGCCAAAGGACTTGTAAAAAGAGGGGTTACGGAGCTGGTAACGCCCGGTGTGGCTTTCAATGATAATGTGTTAGAGGTAAAACAAAACAATTACCTCTGTGCTATATTTCCACAAAAAAATCTTTTTGGCATTGCCTTTCTGGATATTTCCACAGGTGAATTTATGACTTCGCAAGGCGAAAAAGAATACACAGACAAACTCTTGCAGAGTTTTCGTCCTGCCGAAGTGCTTTTCCCTAAACCACAAAAAACACTTTTCAAAGAGTATTTTGGTGAAGAATGGAATCATTTTTTTCTTGATGATTGGGTTTTTCAGCCTGATTTTGCCGAAAATAAAATCAAAGAACACTTCAAAACGCAAACTATCAAAGGCTTTGGAGTGGAAAATATGCCTTTGGGCATCGTAGCGGCAGGAGCTATTTTACACTATCTTGCCGAAACCGAACATCATCAGGTAAGCCACATTTCGCAACTGGCTCGGCTGGATAGCGACCGCTATGTATGGCTGGATAAATTCACTATTCGTAATTTGGAACTGCTTTTCCCACAGCAGGAAAAAGGTGTTTCTTTGGTTGAAATTTTAGACCATACCCAAACACCAATGGGGGCAAGGTTGCTTCGCCGTTGGATTGCAATGCCTCTTAAAGAAATTCCTAAAATTCAGGAAAGGCTTACCATTGTAGAGTGTTTTTATCAGAATTCTGAAATATTAGAGCAAATTCGTCAGGTTTTAAGTCAAATTGGCGATTTGGAGCGATTGACTTCTAAAATAGCCTCTCGCCGTATTACACCCAAAGAATTGGTATTTTTCAAAAAATCTCTTCTGCAAATTGAGCCTATACGCAAGCTAATGGAAAGCATTTTGCCTCAAACTAGTGAGAATGTTCAAAGTATTTTGCAGAAATTTATTCATAGCTTGCGTCCTGTGGGGCATATTGCAGAAAAAATTGAACTTACCTTGCTTGATGACGCCCCTTCGCAAAGCAATCAGGGGAAAATGATAAAGAAAGGTATTAGTGCCGAATTAGACGAACTTCATCATTTACTTCACTCAGGCAAAGAACATTTGGAAGGTATTGCCCAAAGAGAAATTGAACGCACAGGCATTGCGAGTCTTAAAGTGCAGTTCAATAAGGTTTTTGGTTTTTATTTGGAAGTTTCCAATGCCAACAAGCACAAAGTTCCTGCTGATTGGATTCGTAAGCAAACGCTTACCAATGCCGAACGATACATTACCGAAGAAATTAAAATCTATGAGGAAAAAATCCTCACCGCCGAAGAAAAAATCAATACAATTGAGCAAAATTTATTTTTTGAACTCGTTGAGTTTTGTGCCGCTCATATTGCTGATGCCCAACACAATGCAAGAGTTTTGGCAGGCATAGATGTACTGAGCAACTTTGCTTATTGTGCTTTGAAATACGCCTACAATCGTCCTGAAATCAACGATAGTGATGTGTTGGATATTCGGCAGGGCAGACACCCCGTTATTGAACGACAGCTACCTTTGGGCGAGCAGTATATCCCGAATGATGTGTATTTAGATGCCGAAAGTCAGCAGATTATCATTATCACGGGTCCGAATATGGCGGGCAAATCGGCTCTTTTGCGTCAAACGGCTCTTATTGTACTTTTGGCTCAAATTGGCTCTTTCGTTCCTGCACAAAAGGCTACTATTGGCATTGTAGATAAAATTTTTACGCGTGTAGGGGCTTCAGATAATCTTTCCAAAGGAGAATCTACTTTTATGGTAGAAATGACCGAAACTGCCAGCATTATGAACAATTTGAGCCACAAAAGTCTTATTTTAATGGACGAAATCGGCAGAGGTACAAGTACCTATGATGGCATTTCTATTGCTTGGAGTATCATTGAATTTCTGCACAATCACCCTACGGCACGTCCTAAAACCCTGTTTGCTACCCACTATCACGAACTCAACCAACTTGCCGAAGATTTACCAAGAGTAAAGAATTTTCACGTTTCGGTGCTGGAAGAGGGAAATAAAATCATCTTTTTGCGTAAATTACAGCCCGGAGGCAGTGAGCATAGTTTTGGTATTCACGTAGCACAAATGGCGGGTATGCCTGCCCCCATTGTACAAAGAGCAAGCGAGGTTTTAGAGCATTTGGAAAAAGAGAAAATTCATCAAGAACTGCACGAAAAAATCAGTGAAATGCCTAAGCAAACGCAAACCATTACACAGCTATCTTTGTTTGAACCCTACAACCCTGAACTGGAAAAGGTGAAAAAGTTTTTCAAAGAAATAGATTTGAACATTCTCACGCCCATTGAAGCTCTTATCAAACTCAATGAACTGAAAAAAATGATGTTTGATTGAGGAAAAAGAAAGGTAGTTGCAGTAAGGAAACAGGAAACAAGAGGCAGGAAACAGGATTGAGAAAATTGGATATATTTAGACGGAGTAAAACTTTTACCTAAAACTCTTAACCTTCAAACTTTTTGAACGTAAAATTACAAAGAATACAGGTACAAGACCTCAAACATTTGAACCCTAAACCCTTGAACTTTATATGAATGAACTACTTGCTTTTGGGCTACTGGCTTTTACCTCTTTTTTTACACTCATCAACCCTTTGGGCACAATGCCCGTGTATATGACAATGACGGCTACGCTTAGCGAAAAAGCTCGTGCCAAAACGGCTCGGAAAGCCTCTATCGTTGCTTTTCTGACAATTGTTCTTTTTGCTTTTTCGGGAGAGTTGCTTTTTAATTTTTTTGGAATTTCGGTGAATAGCTTTCGTGTAGTAGGTGGCATTATTTTTTTCCAAATGGGAATGGATATGTTGCAAGCAAGGCTGGCAAGAGTGAAAGTGAGCGAAACAGAAGTGAAAAGCTATGTAAATGATATTTCCATTACTCCGCTGGCTATCCCAATGATTTGCGGACCAGGGGCGATTAGCAATGCCATTGTGCTAATGGAAAAAGCTAAAACCTTGGAGATGAAAATAGTTTTGATTTCAGCAGTTTTGGTGGTAATGCTACTGACTTACATTATTTTGTATGCCTCTTCGCGTATTATTAAATTTTTGGGGGAAACAGGCAACAACGTAATGATGAGAATTATGGGACTGATAGTAATGGTGATTGCCGTAGAGTTCTTTTTCAGCGGTCTGAAACCTATTTTGCAAGAAATTTTTAAGGTACAATAATAGTGGGTTCAAGAGTTGGAAATCAAAAGTTAATGGCTCAAGTTGTATTTCCTACTCTTTATTTGCTGTTTCCTACCTCTCTATAAAAATTTACTCTTCGGGTAAAGGTGGCAGTTCGGCGTCTTTTACTTTACAAGAAAAGTGTGCCGCATTGATTTTCTTGACTACTTCCAGAGATGTAGCCTGCTCGGCAGAAAGTTTTTCTAAAACTTTTTCCTCTTTGGCAATTACTTCGCCTTGTGTATCAAAATAAGACACTACAATCACTACTTTTTGAAGCTCTAAATCTTTGTTTCCATTGAAAATTTCTACATTGATTTTGTATTCGCCAAGTTGGTTGCTTACAAACTGCCCATCTACAATGATATTTTTGAGTGCTTTTTCTTTGCGTTCTTTCTCCAATTTCTTACGCTCTTCTTGCTTTTTCTTTAAGCTATCTTTTTGGCGTTCTTCCTCGCTTTCTTCTTTTTGTTTTTCTTTCTCTTCTTGCTGTTTGGCTTCTGCGAGTTTGGTGTAGTCGGTGGTATCTCTGGACTGCTGAACCACTACGGGGTTTTCACCCTGAAAAGTAGCAACTTGTGGCTTCTTTTGCTGATTTTTGGCGATAATTCGCAAGCCCCACCAAGCCCCACCAAAGAAAAGAACTATAATGCCAATACCTACCAAAGAAGAAACCCAAGCATTCTTTTTCGGAGGCTCTTGGTGAGTTATTTCAAAAATAGCGTGTTGCAGGTCGTTTTGCAGTTCTTCGCAGGTCTGATAGCGTTGATAGGCTTCGCTGGCACAAGCCTTTTGGATAACCTTGTGCAGTTCTGCCGAAGGATTGGGAAAAAGGTACGCCAGCAACTTGCCGAGCATAAAAATATCGGTACGTGTGTCTGTGAAGCCACCTTGCAATTGTTCGGGAGCTGAAAATGGAGAAGGGCTGGGCGAGAGTTGTATAAAACCAAAATCGTTCAGAAATACTTTGTTTTCGGGAGTTATGAGAATATTGGAAGGGCTAATGTGTAAATGACAAACTCCTTTTCGGTGGCTGTAAGCAACTGCTGAAAGAATTTGCAAGAAAATATCTTTTCGCTTTTCGGTAGAAGGGTTGCTTTGCAAAAATTTATCCAAAGTAATGCCATTTACGTAATCGTACACAAAAAATATCCCTTGCGAATTTTCCAAGTAGTCGTAAAGTACGGGAATGTGTCCGTGTTCAAGTTCGGCATTCTGAACGGCTATTTGGCGAAGTTGGAGTTTTTGCTGTTCGGTTTGCAAAAATTCGTTTTTAAGTTGTTTGATACGCACACTGCGAGGCAGACTTTGGTGCTTGGCAAGCCAATTGCGAGCCGTATTGCTTTCTGCTATCAAAGATTGTATCTGATACTGATAAAAATTTTGACCGATTTTCATTACAAAAATTTTCTGCAAAGGTACAGAAAAATTACTTTGCTCAAAAAAAGAATTTATATGTTTGCATATTTTAGCAAGATTACGTAATCTTGTCATCACGCTTCTAAAATACTGCAATTATGGAACATCTAAAACCGCTCAATAAACTTTTAGTTGCCAATCGTGGAGAAATTGCTATCCGTATTTTTCGTGCCGCTTCGGAGCTGAAAATCCGCACCGTAGCAATTTATACCTATGAAGACCGCTATTCTTTGCACCGCTTCAAAGCCGATGAAGCCTATCAGATAGGCAAAGATGATGAGCCTTTGCGTCCTTATCTTGATGTAGAGGAAATTATAGCTCTTGCCAAAAAGGTAAAAGCCGATGCCATTCACCCAGGTTATGGATTTCTTTCAGAAAATGTAAATTTGGCAAGGCGTTGCCGCGAAGAAGGTATCATTTTCGTAGGACCCGAACCCGAAGTAATGGAGGCTTTGGGCGATAAAATTGCTTCCAAAAAAATAGCAATTGAAGCCGATGTGCCTATCATTGAAGATAACAAAGAGCCACTCAAAACCTTCAAAATCGCTTTGAAAGAAGCTAAACGCATTGGTTTTCCTGTAATTTTGAAAGCCTCGGCAGGGGGCGGCGGGCGTGGTATGCGGGTAGTGCGTAATGAAAGCGAACTCGAAAAAGCCTACAACGAAGCCAAAGGTGAAGCAGGACGCTCTTTTGGCGATGATACCATTTTCATTGAAAAATTCATTGAAAACCCCAAACACGTTGAAGTGCAAATAATGGGCGATAATTACGGAAATATTGTTCATTTATTTGAACGCGATTGCTCTGTGCAAAGACGCTTTCAGAAAGTAGTAGAGGTAGCTCCTTCGTTTTTAGAACAAAAAACCAAAAACAAATTGTACGATTATGCCTTACGAATTTGCAGAAAAGTAAATTACAACAACGTAGGCACGGTAGAGTTTTTGGTGGATAAAGACGAAAATGTGTATTTTATTGAGGTAAATCCTCGCATACAGGTAGAGCATACCATTACCGAAGAAATTACAAGGGTTGATATTGTACGCTCTCAAAT
The DNA here is from genome assembly GCF_053497555.1 of Raineya sp. Taxonomy (NCBI): domain Bacteria; kingdom Pseudomonadati; phylum Bacteroidota; class Cytophagia; order Cytophagales; family Raineyaceae; genus Raineya; species Raineya sp. The sequence continues at coordinate 41,583 of NZ_JBRCWE010000069.1, forward strand.
CCTCATAGCCAAAGGGCATCGCCTTTCGGACCCTGTGATTTGGATTCATAAACAAGAAGATGTAGTAGCTCGCGGCGTGGCTATTCAGTGCCGTATTACTACCGAAGACCCGCTCAATAATTTCAAACCCGATTTTGGAACAATTGTAGAATATCGTAATGCCGCAGGTTTTGGTATCCGCTTGGACGAGGGGAGCGTTTATCCGGGCGTACAGATTTCGCCATTTTTTGACTCTATGCTCGTAAAAGTTTCGGCGGCAGGCAGAACGCTCAAAGGCACTGCCCAACGCTTGCAAAGAGCCTTGCGAGAGTTTAGAATTAGAGGTGTAAAAACAAATATTGGCTTTTTGGAAAATGTGATTTCTCACCCCATTTTTCAAAGCGGAAAGGCAACGGTAAGTTTTATTCAAGACCACCCCGAGCTTTTCAATATCCCCAAACGTTACGATAGAGGTACGCGTGCCTTGCGTTTCCTTGCCAACGTGATTGTCAATGGCAATCCTGATGTCAAAAAGAAAGATGATAGCGTAAAGTTTGAAAAACCGCCTATCGTAGATTACGATAATTTGCAAGAGCCACCTGCGGGTATAAAACAGCGTTTGCAGAAATTGGGCAGAGAAAAATTCTGCGAATGGCTCAAAAACGAAAAGAAAATCTATTATACCGATACTACACTTCGCGATGGGCATCAGTCTTTGCTGGCTACGCGTATGCGAACAATTGATATGATACCTTACGCCGAAATGATAGCTCATCACTTTCCGCAGACTTTTTCTATGGAAATGTGGGGAGGAGCAACTTTTGATGTAGCCCTACGCTTCCTGAAAGAATGCCCTTGGCGAAGGTTGCAACTCATTCGCAAAGCCGCTCCTAATATCCTGATGCAAATGCTTTTGCGTGGTGCCAATGGCGTAGGTTACAAAGCCTATCCCGATAATTTGATAGAAAAATTCATTGAAAAATCTGCCGAAAATGGTATTGATATTTTCCGCATATTTGATTCGCTCAATTGGATTGAAAACCTCAAAACAAGCATTTCCGCTGTAAATAAATATACCGAAAGCATTGCTGAAGCCGCCATTTGCTACACAGGCGATTTGCTTTCCAAAAATGAAAAGAAATACACCCTGCAATATTATTTGGATTTGGCAAGAACTTTGGAAGATGCAGGGGCTCATATTTTGGCAATCAAAGATATGGCGGGACTGCTCAAGCCTCACGCCGCCGAAGTGCTAATCTCTAAACTCAAAGAAACCGTACGCATACCTATTCATTTGCATACCCACGACACAGCATCTATTCAAGCCTCTACGTATCTGAAAGCTATTGAGGCGGGGGTTGATGTGATTGATGTTTCTATTGCGGCAATGTCGGGTACAACGGCACAGCCCAATTTCAATTCCATAGTGGCAATGCTACAAGGACACCCTCGCGAAAATGCTTACGACTTGCAAAAACTCAATAGGGTTTCTAAATACAGTGAGGCAGTGCGTAAATATTACTATCCTTTTGAGGCAGGCTTGCAGACAGGCTCGGCAGAAGTGTACGAACACGAAATGCCTGGCGGGCAGTACACCAATCTCAAAGCCCAAGCCGATTCCGTAGGGGTAGGCGATAGGTTTGATTTGGTTGTGAAAAACTATCAAGAGGCGAACAAACTTTTTGGTAATATCATTAAAGTTACGCCCAGTTCCAAGGTGGTGGGCGATTTTGCCTTGTTTATGACGGCTAATAACCTTTCTGCCGAAGATATTTTGGAAAAAGGTGATACGCTTTCTTTCCCCGAGTCGGTGAAGGAGTTTTTTAGAGGCGAACTGGGGCAACCTTATGGCGGCTTTCCAAAAAAACTGCAAAAAATGGTGCTGAAAGGCGAAAAACCTTTTACCGACCGCCCCAATGCTCATTTAGAGCCTATTGATTTTAACAAAGAATTTGAAGCGTTTAAGCAAAAATTTGATGATAACTTTTTAGACTTTCTTTCCTATTTACTTTACCCAAAAGTATTTGAGGAGTATTACAACCACATTCAGGAATATGGTTTTGCATACTATTTGCCTACCCCTGCCTTTTTCTATGGCTTGAAGCCGGGCGAGGAGATTCTGATTAAAATTGATGAAGGAAAAACCTTGCTTGTAAAACTGGTAAGTTGCTCGCAACCCGATGAAAATGGTATTGTAGCGGTTTATTTTGAACACAACGGACAGACCCGCCGTGTGCGTATTTTAGATAGAAAAATGAGCAGTTTGCTCAAAACCAATCCGAAGGCTACAGGAGAAAATCAGATAGGTTCGCCTTTGCAGGGCAAAATTTCACAAATCAAGGTGAAAGAAGGTGAAAAAGTAAAAACCAATACCCCGCTTTTTGTGCTGGAAGCAATGAAAATGGAAAGTATCGTTACGGCTCCTCGTGAGGCAGTTATCAAAAAAATCCACCTGAACGCAGGAGCTATCGTAGAACAAGGCGATTTGGTGGTGGAATTGGAGTGAAACTGTTCAACTGATAAGCGATAACATTGATTAAAAAAATAAAAACCTAAAACCCACAAAATTATGAGAAATGCAGTTTCTATTTTGTCCTTAGCTTTGCTTGTAGGGTATGTTGGTTATGATAACAGGCAAATGCTTGCTGACGAAGCAAAATTTCTTTTCAGTAATCCTGCTGAAAAAGTCTTGAATGCTAATTTGGAGGAAAAAACTACCATTTTCATTTATGAACACGAAGTATTTGGAAGGGCTATTTTATATGCAGGTACAGAGCCTGAATATGGTTTGAGACATATTCTGGCACGACATTCAAATAAGTATTTTGTCAATTACAAAGACAAAAACAAGAATACCCTGTTTCCTGATGAATTTACAGCCAAGGATATTGTTTTAGGTCTGAAAGATTTTTATGATAATTGTGTAGATATAGGTTTGTATAATCGCAGAAACGAAAGAAATATGGTGTTTATTGGTTTTATGAAAATGAAAAAGAAACGGGTAAAATCTTTGTTAGTTGTGAGAAGAGAAACCCGTGAAATAGTTACATTTTACCCTTTTAATGAAGTAAGAGAGGAGGAAATTTGGCGAGAATTGGGAATTGAACAAAGAAAATTCCATTATGACTAAATTCTAATAGAGTGTTTATTTAGTAAAAAGCGGCAACATCACTATAACTGATGTTGTCGCTCAAAATCAATTTTTTTGGATTGAATATCCAAAATTTATTCCTCCATAAAACGGCATTATGCCAATATCGGGAAGAGAAACTATCCTAAGCTGATTAGGCTGGTGCTGAAAACCTGCGGTTAGGTTCAAGTGCCATTTAGGTTGAGAGTAAGCAATACCAATGCCTGTTTGGAAAGTGATATGATTTTGGTAAAACCAACCATTTTTGGGCTTGGAATACTGACCGCTACCACTTGGATACAAATCCTCAAAAGTTTGTTTGGCATAATCGCTATGCTTGATATGTAGCCAAGGTTGATATTGCATTGCCAAATGAGTAGCAAAAACCCACTTATTGCTGTAAAAGCCGGGTAATATATCCAATTTGAAGCCCGAGTGAAAGTATCTGCCATTGATGTCGGCTGTTCTTGAAAAATTCCAACTAATGCCCGAAATAGCTTTGAAATTTCCTGCAAGATTAAGCAAAGTTCCTGCTCCCAAACGTAAATCAAAATCAAAGCCTTTTTGCGAAAATAAAGGGAAATTGGCTTGTGCCACCAAACCCCACCGTTCTATCCATTGATTGGGGCTTTCAAAATTGAACAAGTAATCGGTATTTGCATTTAGGTTCGGATTGGCATTTACTCCAATTGAGACCGTATTTTTACCTGTATTCAGCAAGCCGAAGTAGTTTTGGGCAAGTACGGGCTTTGTAAGCAATATAATACAAGCAACCTGAAAAATAAAAGTTCTCATCATCAATATTCTTTCAAAAAGTTTTTAATAGCCGTCATTACCTCTGCAGGCTTTTCTATGTTCATTCGGTGTCCTGCATCTTTGATTTCTACCACTTCGGCATTGGCAAAATGTGGCAAAGAATATTGCACTTGCATTGCATACCCCAGCGAACTGCAAGAGCCGCCTAAAATCAATACTTTATCCTGAAAATTTCGGATACCTTCGGTAAAATTGTAGGTAAAGCCCGACATCGGATTACCCAAGCGTTTGTTGCGTACATATTCCAAAAAACCGCCCACACGATGCACCTGCCAAGGGGGGGGATTGTTACCATCGCAATGATAGCCCGAAGTCATTGTACTACGGAGTATCATCATTGCTCGGTAGTCTATTTGCTCGTGGTCTTTGGGGCTTATGGCTTGTCCGTGTCTTGCTAAATTATTCCAAGTTCCATTATCATAGGCAAATTGCACAATGGTTTTGAAAAGTTTTTGCATATCCTCGCCTGTAAGGGGCATTGGCTCAATAAGCAAAAGTTGTTCTACCTTTTCAGGATTTTTTGAAGTATAAAGCGTAGCTAATCCACCGCCCCAAGATTGCCCAATAATAGTTATTTTTTGGTTTGGGGCGTAGATAGTTTTCATTGCATTGATTTCCTCTACGGCTGTTTCCAAAGTAAATTCCTCTTCGGTAATGCGTTCAGAAAGCCCGCAGCCACGCTGGTCCCAAATTACCACATAGTATTTATCTGCCAAACCTTCGCAAATATTGCGATAGGGTCGAGTATCTGTGAAACTGCCGTGCAGAATAAACAAAGGAGGATTGTTACTATTACCAAACGTTCTTACGTGAATAAGGCGTTGTTTGCCTGCTACTTTTACGCTTACGCTGGGTAAGTTGCGGTCTTGGTCAACCGTAGGCGGCACCAGTACGCCAACTTGGTCTATTTTTTGGCAACCTAAAAGTAAAATAAAGGCAAATGCCCCTGCGATCAGTTTAAGTTTGCCCATAAAATTCATTTGTTTTAAGAGATTAGGTTTGCTTCGTTTCCTGCTAATATTCTTTTAGTGAAATCAAGGAGTTTTTTCCTCAATTCATCGCTATAATTTTCATCAGTAATTTTCACTTTTCCACTCGTTACGCTTGTTGGTTCTACATAGTTTTTAACCAAAGAGGTTGAGAAAGCGGCTTTTTGCAATACCCATTCCCCTGCAAAAATATCAACCATGCCAAATACGTGATTATAGCCATACTTTCCGTCTTTGTCTTCTTCTTTACTTTCGCAAGTGAGAGCAAAGTGAAACTTCTTTTTTGCTTTTATGCACTTGTAGATAGCTGTTCGCAAAGGTGAAATAAGTAGCCCGCCCCATACAGGACCGAAAAGGATAACTTCTTCATAATCCTCCAGTCGTACATTGCCTACTATCCGAATTGGAACTCGCCATTTGAGCATTGAAATCAAAAACAAAATCAAAATATTCTTGAATAGTGGAGCGATTTGGGCTGTTTGACAATCTAACTCTCTGGCTAATTTTTCTGCCATAAATTGGCTGTTACCTGTTTTGGAATAGTAAAGTATGAGAATTTTTTCATTGCTTTGAACATTAAGAAACGGCTACTATCAAACTGCAAATCAACATTACCACATTTGTAGGAAACATTACCATTCGTTCCTTTTTACTTTTGGTAATGAAATTTGCGACTGAACCCAATACAAAAAATACAACTACTACCCAAATACCCGATTTCCCAATGACTTGGTATGTTTCAAAAGCAATTCCTGATTTGGCTAAGACCAAAAACCAGAAAATCAGTAATACAGCTATTTGAAACACTACCAAAAAACGCCCCTGAATGGGTAATTTACCGGGATATTTGCCACCAAGCGTATATTCGCCCCAAGGCATACCCAAAAGGAGAGCCACCTGAAAAAGAATGACTAAAAACGTGAGTAATGAATAAGTGTAAGTGGCAATTATCATTGATTTTGGGTAGTTTGTGCTAATTCAAAAACCTAAAATTTCTCAAATATCATTAGCACATACTTAAAATTCATTTACATTTGACAAGAAATAAAATGATTTTCATTAGCATTTTTGAGAACGCAGGCGGCTGAGTGAAGTGGGAGTTAAACCAAGAAATGAAGCAATATAATAATGAGGAACTTCGTTTTCAAGATTGGGGTAATTGGCTCTAAGCCACTCTAATTTTTCTATTCCATCGGCAGTAAGCAGTATTTTTTCTCTTTCAGCTTTCTTGAATGCCTCTATCATCATTACTTTGTAGCCGAATATTTCTAAATCTTGATTTTTATTCATTAGTTTTTGCATCAATTCATTAGAAAAAATCATCACAGAAGCCTTGGAGCTAATTACTTGAATATTTACAAAAGAGATAAAGTTCAGACTTCTCAGCAGGGTTGGGGCAATAGGTTGCCCTGATTGGTAAAAGTTTATGGTAAATTCATTCCCTTTCTTGTCCAATAAAAATAGTCTAACAATACCTTCAACAACAATGTATTCATTCCTAATGGGCTGTTTTTCTTTTTCTAAAAAATCGCCTTTTTTGAGTTTTAGAATTTTGGTACATTTCAGTAAATTCCTTGCTGTTTCTGTTGAAATAGAGTGGATAGATGAGAGTGTTTCTTGAATAAGTTGGTCAGTGAGTACTTTTTCCATTATTTTTCAATTTTTTTTGATGTTTGGTTATGCTTTTTATCTTTTACGAAACTGATACGAGATGCCATAGGTAAAAAATTGGTCAAAGTTGCGTAAGCCACTGATAATGACGTTTTCGTGGGTGTAAATGTAACTGATATTGATATTCAAACCTTTGAGCAGAGGCATATCCAAACTGGCTTCTATTTGATAGCGGTAATTATCGGCTCTATCAAAAGCGGGTTGTACAAAGCAATAGTAATTGAAAATGAGTTTTTTATCAAAAATTTCGTGTCTGCCAATAAGCCAATGCGAGCTACGCCAAACGGGAATAAAGTTGCTACCGTTGTAGAAAGAAATATTGTACTCGTTACCTGCAAAATAACTTTCTTCGTATAGCAAGCCATTGGCAAATTTGAGCGTATGCTTGGGGTTGCGTACAATCTGCCAAGTAAAGCCTGCCCCACCCGAATAGCGTACATCTATTTTTCGGCGAAAATTCGTAGAAACAAAACCTATCACAAAGCCGTAAATCTTATTCATTGGTTTGTAATAGAGATAGTTTCGGCTGAAAAAGTCTTCATCTACGCGTTTTTTGAAAACTTCTTGATAAAGATAGTTATTTTGCGTTTTGAAAACCCAATCATAATTATTGATAACCGTAGATAAATCAGCCGTAGCCCGAAGGGTGAAAATTTCAAAATTTCCTTCTTGCCAGTTGCCACCTATCCTATAACGCATCTGCAATCGCATTGTATCGCTTTCGTTGAGTTGGGCAAAGCCAGTAGCAGATACTGCAAGCCAGAATAAAACCAAAAATCCTATTTGCATAGCCGATGAGTTTTGTTTTACAAAGAATTTATAGCAGGTTTGGGGTTTGAAGTTTGAAGTTTTGAACCTTAAACCTTTGAACCTCTGAACTCTTGAACTTTGAACCTTTGAACCTTTGAACCTCTGAACTCTTGAACTCTTTACTCCCCAAGACTTATGTTCAAAATATTTTAGACAAGCTCAAAATAAAAACTTATCTTTGCATTTCCAATGTAATGCAAAAATGAGAAAAAAAAGAGAAGCACCCAAAGAAACACCTCGTAAAAAGTATTTGCAAAAGCCTAAAAACGAGGAAAGCAAATCTATTCAAACGCCTACGTATCATTTCAAAAATTTTAAGGAAAAGAAAAAAAATGTCAAGAAGGGCGAGGTTCAGGAGCCAAAATCTACTATTCGGCTCAATCGGTTTATTGCTAATGCAGGAGTTTGCTCACGCAGAGAGGCTGATGAACTTATCAAGCAGGGGGCTATCAAGGTAAATGGAAAGGTAGTTACGGAAATGGGCTATCAGGTAAAACCCAACGATAGAGTAACTTATCAGGGTAAATTACTGAAAAGAGAAAAATTCGTATATGTTTTGCTCAATAAGCCCAAAAATTGCATTACTACTACCGAAGATGAAAACGAAAGACGTACCGTAATGGATTTTGTGAAAGATGCTTGCACAGAGAGAATTTACCCTGTTGGGCGTTTGGATAGAAATACTACGGGTTTGCTTTTGCTTACCAATGATGGCGAACTTGCTAAAAAACTCTCTCACCCTTCGTCTAACATCAAAAAAGTGTATCAGATAACTTTGGATAAACCCATAACCGAAGAAGATTTTAGGCAATTGGAGCAGGGGCTTGAGCTGGAAGATGGATTCATCAAACCTGATGCGGTTGCCTTGCTAGAGCCTATCGTACTGGGTATGGAATTGCATAGTGGTAGAAATCGCATTGTAAGGCGTATGTTTGAGCATCTGGGTTATGAAGTTACCAAACTTGACCGCACTATGTACGCGGGACTTACCAAAAAAGACCTGCCTCGTGGCAAGTGGCGGTATCTTACCCAACAAGAAGTTATCCGCTTGAAATTTTTGATGAAAGGGGGAGAGTAAAAAATTATTTTTGCTTGTTGGTATTTACCTTTTTTACTTTGAAAGAATAAAAGAAAAAATTAACTATGAAATACGTAGTAATACTTTTGAGTTGCTTCGTTAGTTTGAGCTTGCAGGCTCAAAATTCGGTTTTGAGTACGGGCAAATGGTATAAAATTGCCGTATCGCAGACAGGTATCCATAAAATTACGGCTCAAAATTTACGCGAATGGGGCATAGATATTTCCCAAATCAATCCCAAGAATATAGCCATTTATGGCAATGGTGGTGGTATGCTTCCCCAACCCAACAACAGCCCCCGCCTTAGCGATTTGCAAGAAAATGCAATAATGGTGATAGGGGAGGAAGATAACCGAATGGACAACAACGACTACCTTCTTTTTTATGCTCAAAGTGCCGATAAAATCCTTTTCAATCCTATTACACAACGTTTTAGCCACGAAAAAAACCTTTATGATGATAAAAATTATTACTTTCTGACCATTAAAAATTCAGCGGGTTTGCGTGTGCAAAATCAGCTTTCGGTAAGTGCTACGCAAAATATTACGACTTTTGATAATTATTTCTATCACGAAAAAGACCTTTTCAATATTCTTAACCAACTCGGCAGAGGTGGCTCGGGACGCGAATGGTATGGTGAATTTCTGAACGCAGGGCAAAGTGTAGAAATTTCAACGACTTTGGAAGGGCTTGTGCCAAATTCTACAATACTATTTACTTCTTCTGTGCTAAATCAATCTTTCAACGTAGCAAGTTTTCAGGTGGCTATCAACGGGCAAACTATTGGCTCGCAAAATGTTTCGCCTATTTTTGATGCAACTTATTCCACCAAAGGCATACCTGATGTGGCAACTTTTTCGCTCAATAGCAATCAAATTCCTGCGTTGCCTCAATTCAAAGTTACTTATGCTTTGCAAGGCTCAAATGTACGTGGTTATCTAAATTACTTTGGAGCACAAAGTAAAAGAGAGTTAAGGTTGTATGGCAACCAAACTGCTTTTCGTTCCATAGAGAGTATGGCTTTTCCTACTTCCAATTTTATTGTAGGCAATGTGAGCAGTGGCACACAAATTTGGGATATAACCAATCCATTAGAACCCAAAAACCAAGTTTTTACGCTTTCAGGCTCACAAGCCTCTTTTGGAGCGGCTACGAGTGGAGTTTTGAAAGAGTTTGTCGTTTGGCAGGGGGCTGATTTTCCTATTCCTACGCTTGTAGGCGAAATTCCTAACCAAAATTTACGAGCTTTGGCTACCCCTAATTTGCTTATCATTACGCACCCTAATTTCAGAGAAGAGGCAGAAAGGCTGGCTCAATTCAGACGCACAAACGATGGCTTTTCGGTAGCTGTGGCTGATATTTTTCAGATTTACAATGAATTTTCATCGGGTAGGCAAGATGTTACCGCTTTGCGAGATTTTATCCGTTATCTTTATCTCAAAACACCAAACACCTTGCAGTATGTATTGTTTTTTGGTGCCGCTTCCTTCGACTACAAAGACCGAGTAAGCAACAACACCAATTTTGTTCCTATTTATGAATCACGAGAGTCTTTGCACCCAATTTTTAGCTACTCTTCTGACGATTATTTCGGTTTTATGGAAAATAGCGAAGGCGAATGGATAGAAACGTTCAGCAATGTACCAACTTTTGACCACACCCTTGATGTAGGTGTAGGACGTCTGCCTGTGCAAACTACTGAACAAGCCCGTAATGTAGTAGATAAAATCATTGCTTATGCAAACCGAAAAGAAAATTTAGGAGAATGGCGTAAAAAAGTGGTATTCGTGGCAGATGATGGCGACGCCAATCAGCACCAAGTAGATGCCGATAAAATTGCCCAAAAAGTAGAAAATGATTATCCCAATTTCAATGTAAAGAAGATTTACTTAGACGCCTATCCCCAAGTGAGCAGTGGCGGAAATGAACGCTCCCCTGAATGTAAAAGAGCCTTTACAGAAGCTATTGAAAAAGGAGCTTTGGTCGTAAATTTCACAGGACACGGCGGCGAAGTAGGCTGGACACAAGAGGAAATTCTCCGTACACCCGACATCAAAACTTGGAACAATGGAAATTATCTGCCCTTGATGATTACTGCAACTTGTGAGTTTGGCAGATATGATGAGCCTACAACGCTTTCAGGGGCAGAGGTAGCAATTTTAGAACCCCACCGTGGGGCAATTGCTCTTATTACAACCACACGTCCCGTGTTTTCAAGTACCAATTTTATTCTTAACGACCAGCTCTACAATTTTATTTTTACTCCGATTGCGGGCAAAATGCCTCGTTTGGGTGATATTATGCGACTGACTAAAAACAATAGCCTTGCGGGTTCGGTCAATCGGAATTTTTCTCTGCTCGGCGACCCTTCTATGCGACTTGCTTACCCCGAAAAAAATATCGTGATTACACACCTCAACGGCAAAGATATTACCATAGAGCAAGATACCCTCAAAGCCTTGGATAGAGTGATTTTGGAAGGCGAAATTAGAGACGAAAATAACGTACTTATGCCGAATTTTAATGGTGTCCTGAATGCTACTTTGTGGGATAAACCTCGTATCAAGACTACATTTGGCACGCAAAGTTCCTCGCCTATGAATTTTCTGATGCAAGATGTAAGGCTTTTTAATGGCAGAGTGAGCGTGAAAAATGGTCGTTTCCGTTTGCAATTTGTAATGCCCCGAAATATTAACTATGCCTTTGGCAATGGAAAAATTAGTTTGTATGCTTCCGATATGCAAAATTTGATAGATGCAGGAACAGGCAAATCTGATATTGTAATAGGAGGTTCTAATCCTAACCCTATTGCCGATAATACGCCGCCTCGGATAAGGCTTTTTATGAACGATACTACGTTTAAGAATGGAGGTTTAGTGAATGAAAATCCCTTACTTTTGGCTTATTTGTATGATGAAAATGGTATCAACATTTCTTCGGCGGGTATTGGGCAAGATATTACAGCGTACCTGAACGATAGCATTCAAAAACCTTATATTTTGAATGATTTTTATACTACCGATTTGGATAGCTATCAAAGTGGCAGGGTGTTGTATCCGTTCCGAAATTTGCCCGAAGGGCGTTATACACTCACTTTCAAGGCTTGGGATACTTACAACAACTCTTCGGAAACTAAAATTGAGTTTGTTGTAGCTTCCTCAAAGAGTTTGCGTTTGCAAAATGTAATGAATTATCCCAATCCGTTCAGCGAAAGGACTACATTTAGCTTTGAACACAATCGTTTTAACGAAGATTTGGAAGTAGAGCTTGAAATTTTTAATTTGCAAGGCGAAAAAATGTTAGTTTTTAGGGATAAAATCTTTACTGCCGATGCCAATGTGAGTAAATTTATATTAGATTTGAATGGCTACGGCACGAAATTTGCTAATGGAATGTATATTTATCGCCTTTCGGTGCGTAGCCTTCAAGATGCCCAAAGAGCAACGGCTACGGGCAAAATCGTAGTGATGAGAAATTTCTAAACAAAAAAAGCCTGCCTATGTAAAAATTTTACGCAATTTTTGTATTTTTGTAAAATTTTTTACTAAACTTCAAGTTCAAATGAAAAGAATAGGTATTTTCTGCTTGGCTTTGCTTGCCAGCATCGTATGCTTAACAAAATCTTTTGCACAAGGTTCGCCAACTACGGGTCAGATATTTGATTCGCTTCGCCGTCCTATTACTACGGCAGTGCCTTTTCTGCTTATTCCTTCTGATGCTCGTGCCGCAGGTATGGGTGATGTAGGGGTAGCCACTTCGCCTGATGCTTTTGCTACGCACTGGAATCCTGCTAAACTTGCTTTTGTTGATAAGGAGTATGGAGTTGCCTTGTCTTATACGCCCTGGTTGCGTCGGCTTGTCAATGATATGGCAATTTCACATCTAGCGGGCTATTACAAATTTTCGGACAAAGAAGCTGTATCTTTGGGAATGACCTACTTTGATATGGGCGATATAAATTTTACAGATAACTTTGGTAACCCAATGGGAGATTATCGCCCTCGTGAGTTTTCCATTCGTTCTCATTACTCTCGCAAACTTACCGAAAATTTGAGCTTATCTATTGGAGCGTTTTGGGTGCATAGTAATATTGCTAACCTCTTTTTCACGGGCAATGGTGCCACAGGACAAGCCAAGCCGGGTAATTCGGGAGGCGTGGATATTGGAGCTTTTTACCAAAAACAAGGTTTAAATTTATCAGGTACAGAATTTGATTTTGCTGTGGGAGCCGCTATCACAAACTTGGGAGCAAAAATCTCTTATACAGGGGATAACCAAAGAGATTTTCTACCTACCAACTTACGTTTGGGAGGTTCGGGTACGCTCAAATTAGATGAACTCAACAAAATTACTGCCGCTTTGGATTTGAATAAACTTATGGTGCCTACTCCTTCGCCCAATCGCTTGCCTCGTGATATAGGACTTCTAAGTGGTCTGTTTTCCTCTTTTGGCGATGCTCCCGATGGTATCAGAGAAGAGCTACAAGAGTTTATGATGAACTTTGGGGCAGAATACGTGTATAACGATATGTTTATGGGACGCTTGGGACTTGCAATGGAACACAAAAATAAAGGTGATAGAAAGTATGCTACTATTGGCTTGGGAGCAAGATACAATGTTTTCGGTTTAGATGTAGCCTATATGATACCTTTCAAACGTACTAATCCGCTTACTGATACTTTCCGTGTAACTCTGATGGTAAATTTTGGCGGAAAGGATAAAACTTCTGCTCCACCTCCTGCTGAAAATGAATAAACATTTTGTCATTCAAACAAAAAGCCTTGAAGCCCTTACTTCAAGGTTTTTTGTTTTTGGATTGTTTTGAAAAAAAACTAAATTTGCACCCAAAAATTAAAAACCTTATGGCAAAAGCATCAGATGTATCTCGTGGAAATTTTATTCGCTTCAATGGCGAAATTATGCAAGTAATAGAGTTAGAACATCGCACTCCGGGTAACTTGCGAGCTTTTTATCAGATGAAAATGCGAAATGTTAAGAATGGTAAACTTGCTGAAAATCGTTTTCGTCCTGATGAAACCGTAGATATTGTAAGGGTAGAGGTGAAGGAAATGATGTATTCGTACCGTGATGGAGAAAATTTGGTATGTATGGATAATGAAACCTATGACCAAGTCTATATTCCTGAGGTTGCATTTGGCGAAGGCATACAATTTTTGAAAGAGGGTGCTACGGTGAAGGTGAGTTTTGATGACACCAATACCCCTATTTTGGTAGAATTACCCGCTTCGGTAGAGCTTTTAGTAACTTATACCGAACCGGGTGTAAAGGGCGATACTGCTACCAAAACACTCAAACCTGCCACTTTGGAAACAGGGGCAACCATTAGCGTTCCTTTGTTTGTGAATGAAGGCGAACTTATCCGTGTGAATACACTCACAGGTGAGTATATGGAGAGGGTAAAGTAGTCATTTAGCTTTATACCAATAAAAGTCCTTGAAAACATCATTCAAGGACTTGTGTGTTTTAGTAGTCCCTTAAAAACTATCAAATGTTAATGGATAGATATGCTCAAAATGGTAAAAAATATGGTAGAAATTAGCAAGAAATTTAGTATATTTGCAAAAAACCTAGCCAAAATATGTTAGGCAAACGTTGGAAACCCTGTAAGGTTTACAAAAACTTACAAGATTAAGTCTCTTTTCGTTCAAAAATTTTCACTTTTTCCCAAAATTTTTTTCAATCTAAATTCAAAACTACTTTTTAAGGGACTAATAAATGATTTCTGTAAAATGTCAAAGTTTTGGATTAACATTTTAGGTATTGTATCGCTTCTTTTTGGTTGTAAGGACAATCGCTATAAGGTGATTGCTTCCTATAAAGATGGCAAGGACATACTTGAATTTAAATTGTATTCTGAAACCTCTTGGGGAGTTAAGTATGAGGCGATAATGTGTTTTTTCAATAAAAGGCGGGTAGATTACTTGGGATTTTTGAAAGGTATAGAGGGGGGATATGCCAAAACATTTCCTGTTCAGGAAAAACACCGTCTTTTAATTAAAAAGTACATAAAAATAAAGCATTCGGCTGATACCAAAGGGCTTATACCTTGGTTTATTTGGGTAACCCCAGATGACTTCAAAGAATTTGAATATGAGAAAATTGCTCACCTTATTAGCACCAACAGCGATGACATACTTCAAAAGCTCGTAGATTCTGGCGAAAATATTTACATCCGTACAGTTGCTTATTTTGACTTTGATCAGCTAAAACCTGATACATTCCTGCTGAAAAAGCCTGATTTTTTAGGTGTTGTACAGATTATTCCACAAGGTTTGGTAAGTTTTGATAAAGAGGAGGGGTCAAGAAAAATTGGTACTATGATTGGGAAACTGGACAGGACAGGAAAAATTCTAATTATGGATCCTAATTTTAACTTTTCAGGAGATTTCATCAACCCAGATGAGGTATTACTGGCAAAAAACAATAAAGGACAAATGCTAAAAGATTGTTTCATCATAGAATTTGAATCTCCCAATCCCAATAATCAAAACTAATTATTTCCGACTTTTGCAACAACTTTGCTAAAAACCTTTCAAAAATATGTTTAGCAAAAGTTAGAAGCCATAGGCATTTCCGCTTACTTGCAAGATATTTTCACTTCTCTGCTTTGCTTGGATAGTAGCGAAGGGTTTCAAACAAATATAAGCTATTGTACCCCAAGACGTTTGCTTACGCTTGGCTTCAATCCGTTTTCAAGAAACTACTTACACTATTGCCGAAATTCGGGCAAGTGTAAAAAGTGCTTATACCAAAAACTTACACGAACACGGAAAATATACTTGGAACTATGGCAAAAGAAAAGAATGATATTTTTAGCCTTACCGAAAGGTATCTTACCGAAAAATACGACTTACGGCGAAATACCATTACTTTTGAGGTTGAAATAAGTCTTAAAGGCGAAAATAAATTTGAAGTGATAAGTTTTGAGGATATTTTCAAAGAATTAAGAGTTGCGGGGATAAATATCCGTGAAAACTTCTTGAAAATCATTTTGAAAAGCAGTTTTGTTCCTGATTTTAACCCTTTTTTGAGCTACTTTGAAAGTTTGCATTTTCCTGAAAAAGACTACATAAAAGACTTATGTGGTTTTTTAGAGGTAGAAACTGAACCAAAAGAGTTTTACAATTCTTTTAGGCAAAGCCCTTCAAAGCCTTAAATATGTAAGAAGTTCCAAACGCATTGAAAGGTGTAAATTTACGAAATACGGCTACTACATAATTTTCAACAAATAGACAAAAATAAAAAAAGTGCAATTTTCAAGAACACTTTTTTATTGATTTTTTCAAAAAAATGAAGAATCTCAAAACTTTCTTACTTTTGTACAAAAAAAATAAATCTTATGGGTTACGATTTGCAAGGTATAGGAATGGCACGTCCTGCCGTTTCTCATCAGCAGTTTGCAAGAAACATTGTCATAAATTTTTACTTGCTTACAAAGTTTGAAAGGATTGAGGCTTTCCAGGAAGGCACGGCAAACAATAAGCCTACTTGCGAAAAAGTCCCTGATGTTACTTTTGTAGATATTGAAACTGAAAAAGTTTTGGTTTCGGTGGAAATAGAAAAGATTTGGAGCAGTGAAACCATTTGGAAAATTAAGGAGAGTTTAATAGGTAGGTATAAACATCAAGAAGTTTTTTTGTACAATTACCGAAAAAATCTTTGGCGAAAATACTATAAAAAAGGTAAAGAAATTTTATTTGCTGAAACTGCTTACAGCGATATTTTGCAAATAAATTTGACTGATTTATTGGTATTAAATAAGTGATTTCAGGCTGATTTTCGGCTGATTTTTCGGGTAAGCGATAATGTAAAAAATCGCTCCACACGTCAAAACAGAGGTTTTCCTCATGTAAAAGAGAAAAAAGGCATATTCGTTAGTTATAGCTTTGATGAATTTCTAAAAATTATTGAAAAAATTGAATAGTTTTGTCAAAAATTACGTTTGGGTATGGATTTTAAGAGGGTTCATTCGTTAATGCAGGAATACAAAAGGCTTTCCAAAAATTTTATAGATGTGGAAAAATACAGCTACTATGCGATTACACATCACTCTACAAGCATAGAAGGAAGCACGCTTAAAGAGAAAGAGGTTATCAACTTGTTGGAGTATGGAATGGGTAGTAAAAAGCCTTTTGAACATCAACTAATGGTATCTGACCACCACAAAGCCTTAATGTTCGTTTTAGAAACCGCCAAAGAAAAAAAGCCAATCACGGTAGATTTCATACAGCAAATCAATGCCAAAGTAATGCAAAATACAGGAAAAACTTATTTTACGGCATTAGGCGATTTTGATAGTAGCAAAGGCGAATTACGGTTATTTTCGGTCAGGGCTGGCAATAGAACTTTCCCTGACTACAAAAAGCTACCTAAATTGCTGAAAGATTTTTGTGAGCAAACAAGTCAAGAGCTAAAAAAGGCAAGAAGCACAGAAAAAAAATTGTTGCTTTCTTTCAAAGCACATTTTGATTTTGTGAGCATACACCCTTTTGCCGATGGCAACGGCAGAACCTCTCGCCTGCTGATGAACTACATACAAGCCTATTTCAATTTGCCTTTGTCTATTGTTTTTTTAGAAAACCGAATGGAATACATTGAGGCTTTGGAAAAAAGCCGAAAAGATGATGAGCTTACACCTCTCTATGAATTTATGTTGCGTCAGTATGAAAAGTTTTTGAGAAAGGAAATTAAGTTGCTGAAATCTTGACTACTCAAACAAACTTTCTACAAATCTTTCTACTTCTTTTTCTTCATAACCAAGATTATAGAGTATAAATCTTGCGTCTGAAGACATTAGTGTTTTAGATTTTATCAAATATTTCTTTTCTTTTGGCAAAAAAGCCCTCATTCTTCTATACAAAGTGGACCTACTCATTTTTATTCTTTCACACAATTGCGATCAGAAGCAAAAGGTAGATTGCAAGCTCTCAAAACACAAGTGCCACAAGAAATTGAGCAAATGCGTCAAATGGTGGCACAAGCCAAACAGAATTACGAAAACGAGCTTAATCAACTAATGCAAGTCTTAAATTCTATCTAACTATGACACAAGATAAGGACGTATTGGAGCTAATAAATGGTTTTGGTGAATTGGATACCTTGGCCTATCAAGAGCAAGATTTAGGTTTTTTGAGAGACATATTTGCCGCACACGCTGTACGCAAAGAAAAGGCTGAAAACGAGCTAAAAGCCGTACAAGCAGAGTTTGAAAGCCTTAAAGCAAGTGCCGAAAGGCAAATCAACCAGCTCAAAGAACAGGCACAAAGAGATGAGGCTGATTTTCAAAGACGCAAAGCAGATTTGGAAAGACAAATAGAAGCCAAAAGACAACAAAAAGCACAAGAGGCTCAACAAAAAGCACAAGAGGCTCAAATGGCTATGGCTCGTACTTCATCTAATACAAGTACAAGTTCAACAACATCTACAAGTGCAAATGCACCCAAGGAAAACAACACAATGCTTTGGGTAGGTTTGGGAGTAGGAGCTGTGGCACTTATTGGTTTAGGTTTATTTGCTTTCCGTAAGAAATCATCAACACAAGAAAAATAATTATGCAACTGGAATATTTGCAAGGTATAGATGATGAAAGCACTGAAAGTGTTGCCGAATTGTTTGAGGGAGATTTGCCCGAAAGCATACAGGAGTATGTGGCTTTTGTAGAGCAAACACCTATGCAAACAAACAATTTAGGCAACCTATTGAGTTCTATCAAAGATAGAGTTTTCAATACAGTTTCCGACAGGCTTGCAGGTTTTGTAGCGAAAATGACAGGCTTGCAAAAAGATTTGCTTGATAAGGAAGTAATCAAACAATATGTACAACAAAAAGGATTTTCCACTTACCTTGCCGATATTTCAAGCAAAGCAGAAGCAGAAGGCTACAACTACGGCTATGGTTTTGGAGACGGCAACGCTCAAAATAACAATAGCTTGGATTTAGCTGAATATGTAGGAGAGTTTGTAAAGGAAGGCTTAAATAACGGATTTTTTACACAAGAGCAAATTTCAGCAATGAATACAGCTGATTTGCAAGGTAGTAAAGAATGGTTTTCAGCCAATAGAGCTACTTACAATTTGCTTACAAAAGACCAGCCCGCTTATTTTCAAAGCGTAATAGACGCTATCAATACGGCAAAAAATCGTATAGCGGTACCAGTTACACCAGTTGCAAATGCAAGAAGTGTAACTGATCCGGAGAAAAACACCTCTACTGAAAATTTGCCTGTATTAAATAAAATAGAAAACACAGATAACCCAAAAGAAAGCACACCTACCAAAGAAAGTTTTTGGCAAAAGAATAAAACAATTATTCTTATAGGCAGTGGCTTGATTGTGGCAGGTTTAGTGGCAGGTATTATTTACGCTACAAGAAAAAGTAAAGAAGTAAGTGGTGTTTTGAATGGTGTAAAACAAGTAAAACGCAAAGCGAAAAGAGGTGTATGAGAGTTTTTAATATGAACGATAATTTTGCCAATGAGCTTGTTTTAAGCGTTAAGCAAATAGATGACTTTGCAAGTGAAATGGTGCAAGAAATAGAAAAAGCTGATGTTTTTGCACAGACGCAAAGCAAACCTTCATACGCTCTTACCGTAGAGCCTCAAACGGAAACGGATAAAACATACGCTCTTACCGTAGAGCCTCAAACGGAAACGGATAAAAAGACAAATGTAAATGCAAAACAAATACAAGCAAGTTCTACTTCTACGGAAACAATACAGCCAGAAATAGTATCTAAAAACAGCAAAACACAGCTATCTGTAAAAACCGATAGTGCCGAAAGAAAGCGAAAAGTGCATTGGTTAGAAGTTTTGCTCATAGCTGGTGGTACTGTAATAATTGCTTGGGCTTTACTAAAAAAAGAAGCCAAAGAGCAACCTAAAGAACAGCAACCCAAACAAAATCAAACATAAAACTTAAAACTCAAACTAAAAAACTATGATTGACGAAAAAAACGAGCAAGGGCTAATGGCAGGTCTTGCAGGTGTTATGCAACTTGCAGGCAAACTTGATGACAAGCAAATTTTTAGCTTGATAGCCGCGGGCGTAAATAAAATCGCCGAGAACCAAAGAACCGCAAGTCGTGGTAGTCGTGAGGATTTTTTCAAATACTCTGACCGCTTGGAAAAAGGAGTAGTGGAAAAAATCAAAAAAGGAGAACTGCAAGCAGTAGATTACGAAATTATCAGCGTAGTTGAGGTTCCTGCGGGTGCGGGGAAAAGAAGTATAGATTTCTTTACCAGCGACCAAGTTTATAAAGCGGGTATTCATACCTTGAACAATGGACGCACCGAAAAGGACTTCAATATGATTGTGTCTGAAATCGGTTTGCTTGCGGCTAACTTTACAGCTCCTTTGACGGATGCCGCTATTTTGGATGCAAACTTTCAAAGTGTTTCAGCTTTTCCAAGTTTGAGAAATGCTTTTTTGAATGTTTCTTGCAACAATCGTATCATCACCCGCCACTTGCCCGTAAATAGCTTTTATGCAGTAAATTTGGCGTATACGACTGACCAAGAACACGTTATTCGCTTGGACAACCCCAAATTTTTGCTTGGCAATGAAGTCCTTACCGCAACGTTAGAGTTCCAAGACGCCAGTGGTGTGCCTGCGAACACTATCGCAATGATTAAATTGCGTGGAACAGCTACCCTACCTCGCTAAGCTCCTAAAAAAGGGGGCAAAGCCCCCTTTTTTACAAAATCTAACCTTTTGAAATATGTTGAAACATTTTGACAAAGTTGAGAAGATACAAGCCTTAAACTTTACTTTTACAGGTATTCCTAACGAGGAAGTAGAAAGCTCTATACGGATTGACAAAGGTTGGAGCAGAATAGTTGGAATAGGCGTGGTAAGCGAATTTTACCGAGAACCCTCTACAATTGAAGAAGCAACT